>DATGDV010000065.1:0-8159 GCA_035310685.1 Thermoanaerobaculia bacterium | reverse complement strand
AGGGCACGCTCCTCCTTCTCGCGACGGCGTTCGCCCTCCGGGCCCTCGTGCGCGCCTCCGCCGCGGCGCGCCATCTCGTCGCTTTCCTGGGCCTTGCTCTCGCGCTGGCCGTGCCGGTTCTCGGGCTCATCCTGCCGCGCTGGGAAATCCCCGTGTTGTCCGCGGTCGAGAAGCCGTCGCCCAAGGTGCGTGTCGCGCTTCCCGTGGAGCCAGGCTCCGCGGACGCCCTCACGGGCATTTCCGGCCGGGTCGGCGTGCAGGCCCCTCCCTTCGAAGAGCCGGCTCCCGCGCCGGCGCGCCGGCAGTCGGGCCTTTCTCCCGACCTCGGCCTTCCGCAGGTCGCGGCGCTCCTGTGGCTCGTCGGCGGTGTCGTGCCGCTCGGCGTGCTCGCCGTCGGATTCCGTCGTGCGCGGACGATCGTCCGGAATGCCCGGCCTGCCGGAGACTCCGACTTCGACTCCCTCGTGGCCGACGTCTCGGCCCGGCTCGGCCTGAGCCGGAACGTTCCGGTCCTCTTCTCCCCGGAGGCCCTCGTGCCGATGGCGGCGAACTTCTTCCGCCCCGTCCTCGTGCTCCCGGACTCCGCGCGCGGGTGGCCGCGCGAAAGGCAGCGCGTCGTCCTCCTGCACGAGCTCGCGCACGTGGTGCGACGCGACCTCGGCGCCCTGCTCGTCGCCGAGCTCACGACCGCCGCCTACTGGTTCCATCCGCTCGCCCACGCCGTCGCCCGCCATCTCAAGCGCAGCGCGGAAGAAGCCTCGGACGATCTCGTGCTCGGAAACGGCACGAGGGCCTCGGACTACGCCTCGCATCTCGTCGGCATCGTGAAAGGCCTCGGAGCGCCCGAGGAGATGCCGGTTCTCGCGATGGTGCGGCCATCGGAACTCGAAAACCGCGTGCGTGCGATCCTCGATCCGCGACGCCGACGCGGGAGTCCTTCGCGTCTCCTGACGGCGTCGCTGTCCGCCGCGGGAATCGCCGGCGCCGTCATCCTGGCCGTGGCCGTTCCCGGTGCGCGGCGTGCGGTCGCAGCGCTGCCCGCCCAGGACGAACCGCTCCTTTCGTCCGGCGCGACCACCTGTTCGGGGCCGAGGGCGTCCACCGAGGCTGCCTCCGAAGTGGCGGCACGCGTGGCGGCGCGGATGGCGTCGCAGGAAGTCGCCCGAGCGGTCGAGCTGGCGGAGAGGAACGTCTCGAGGATCGTCCTCGCGGCCAATCGCACGGAGAGCGGCTCGGCGGCGTTTGAGCACGCCAAGGAGCTCTACGGGGACGACCGCTACCTCGAGGCGGCGGACGCATATCGAAAGGCCGTCGAGCTCGGCTATCGGGAGGACACCGCCGCCTACAACGCGGCGTGCTCCTATGCGCTGGCCGGGCGGAAGGACGAAGCGTTCACGTGGCTGAAGAAGTCGATGGAGCTCGGCTTCGACATCGAGTCCTACCTCCGGAACGACGACGATCTCGACTCGCTGAGACAAGACCCCCGCTTTGCCGAGCTGAAGAAAGCGGCCCGCGCCGCGAAGGCGGAGGGCAAAACGGCGGACTCCGTGCGCGCCCGCAAGAGCCTCGAGAGGCTCACGGCGGAAGGCTCGAAGAACGGCGCCCGCTGGTACGAGGCCGGCAAGGCCCTTCTCGACGAAGACCAGCTCGAGAAGGCCGAGAAGGCGTTCCGCAGCGCCGCCTCGCTCGGGTACCGCGCGGGCGCCTCGACGTACAACGCCGCGTGCGCGCTCGCGCGAGCCGGCAAGGTGCGGGAAGCGCTGGACACGCTCGACGCCGCGCTCGAGGCGGGCTTCGACGATCCGGGGCTCATCGGGCGGGACGACGATCTCGCGGCCCTGCACGACGACCCGCGCTTCGCGAAGCTCCGGAAGAAGGCAGAGGACCTCTCCCTCGGTTCGAACCTCGAGATCGGTTTTTCACGCCTGTTCCGCCGCCGCTCGGCGTGGCGCGAGGAAGTCCGGCACTACGCGGCCTACGCGAAGGCCCATCCCCAGAGCGGCCGCGCGCAATACAACCTCGGATACGCGCAGCTCCTCGCGGAGCGGCCCGAGCAGGCACTTCCCGCGTTCACGCGCGCCCTCGAGCTCGGATATCGCAAGCCGGCGACGCTCTACAACCTCGCGTGCACGCATGCACGTCTCGACGAGAAGGACAAGGCGTTCGAACGTCTCTTCGAGGCGATCGACGCGGGCTTCGGCTCGCCCCATCAGATCCGGCACGACGAGGATCTCGATTCGCTGCACGGAGACCCGCGCTTCAGGCAGGCGCTTCAGCGCGCGGCGAAGGGAGAAGACGCCGAGGACTGAACGTCAGCGCGTGCGGCCCGGCAACAAAGATTCGAGCGCGTCGGCCGCCGCCGCTGGACCGCCTGCCGCGCGAAACGCTTCGGCGATCCGCTCCGCCCCCGCCCGGCATTTGCGAGCGCCCGCCACCGCGGCGCGAAGCCGCGTCGGAGTGAGCTTCTTCGGCGACAGGCGCGTCCCCGCGCCCGCGACCTCCACGTGGCGGGCGACCTCGAGCTGGTCGCGGCCGAACGGAACCACGCAGACCGGAACCCCGGCGGCGAGCGCTTTCTGCGTGACGCCCATCCCGCCATGGCACACGACCGCGACGGTCCGCCGGAGGATGGGGCCGTGGGGCACGAACCGTTCGACGTGCGCGTTGGCGGGAGGCTGGAAGCGCGCGGGATCCACGGCGGCGGTCGTCACGACGACGAAGACGTCCTCCCGGGCGAGGGCCTGAAGCGCCACGTCGACCAGGCGGCCGTCGTCCTGGAACTCGGTCGAGCAGGTCACGAGCACGAGTGGTTTCGTCACGCGCGCGAGCCATGCCGGCGGATCGCCGGGCGGGTCCCAGAAGCACGGCCCGACGGACACCACACGGGTCGGGCGCGCGGCGCACGCGTACTCGAACGGCTCGGCCGTGTAGTACAGGATCCGCGGGGCGGTGCGGCCCACGTCCGTCATGTGTCCGAGCGGCGGCAGCCCCACCCGCGCACGGACCGAGTTCAGCTTGGGGAGGTTCCGATTGACGACGCCATGGACCAGCTTCGCCATCACCGCGTCGCGCAGCCGGCCGAGCAGATCAGGGCGGGGCGCCAGACCGGGACCGAACGGCGGCAGCCCCGGCAACCTCCACGGGAGGAAGTACGGCATGAAGAGCGCCCAGGGCAGGCCGGACCGCTCCGCCACCGCGGCGGCGCCCCAGCAGTTGAAATCCACGAGAAGGAGGTCCGGGTGTTCCGTCGCGATCGCGCCCTGGAGATCCGGGATCTCATACCCGGCGCGGGCGGCGAACACGCGTACGGCGCGGTCGAGTGCGGCTGCCGGCGATGACGCGCCCCAGTCGTCGTGCGTCACCGTCTCGATCGCCGCGTCGATGGGACGCGTCCGCAGCCCGGCCGCAGTCATCCGCTCCGCCTCGTCCGACAGCGTCATCAACGAGACGTCGTGACCCCGGCGCGCCATCTCGAGGAGCACGGGCACGGTTGGATACAGGTGACCCCGTGCCGGCGACGTGTAGCAGAGCACCTTCGCCATCACTTTCCTCCGCGCGCGCAAAGCGCGTCGATCATTCCCGGCACGACAGCGGAGACGCCCAAGACGCGGCCTCGGAGTGACCTACTCCCACCAGCCGTTGACGTCCACGATCAGGTGGACCGTTCCGGACGGCATCTGCGCGAGGAACGCGGCCTTGCCCGAGGCGTCGCGCGCGAGGAGCAGCACGGCGTTGTTCGCGCGCGTCCGGCCGGCGCCGAAGCTCAGCGTGTTCGTGCCGGGCGGAAGAGCGAGGTCCGCGGGGAAGGCGACGAGGTTGCCCGCGGCCGTCGATCCCGTGACCGTCACGTTCGCCGAGATCGAAATCGCCGTCGCCGGGACCCCGCAGGCTCCCGTGAGGACGACGTCGCGGGGCACGTTCGCGGCGAGTGCGGTTCCGGCTGAGCCGCGGGTATCGAGGATGCGGCAGGGCATCGCCGTGTGGAAAGACGTGCCGGCGGGAGGAGGCGGCGGAGCCGCAGCCAGAGCCGCGACTGCGAGCGTCGCCGAGCGCGCGGGAAGGTCGAGCGTGAGCGTGCCGGCGGACGGGGGAACGCTTCCGGCGGCCGAGAGCCGCGACGCGCCGGAGAAGCGCCACAGAGAAGCCGTGCCGGACAGGCCGCCAGCGACCGTCGCCGCGACCGTCCGCGTCACGGTGTCCTTGTTGAAGAGAAGGAGATAGAGGGTGTTCCCGCCGGCGCCGCCGCGCCGGGCATACGCACCGACGGCGTCGACGTCGCCGCTCGTCGCGCGCACGGAGTCGCCCGCGACCTGCGCCCCCGCGCCGTCGTAGTTGCGGTAGAGGAGGAACGCGTCCTCCGTGCGCGAGTTCTCGGCCGGCGTGACCCAGCGCGTCGCGAGGTCCACGCCTTCGCGCGCGAAGATCGCGAGCGCTTCGGCCTGCGCGAGCGCGCCGCTGATTCCGTCGTCGGAGCCCCAGTTGTACTCGCTGATCGCGAGCTTCGTGCCGGGATAGTGCCCCCCGATCCAGGCCTTCATCCGCGGGATCAGGTACACCGCCTGGCCGACGTCCGTGCCGATCCACGATTCGTCGAGGTACGAGGGGTCGTAGAGGCTCTTGAGCGTCCTCAGGCGCAGCGCCGACGTCGCGCTCGACTCGTCGTTCGTGAGCGCGACACCGGACGCCTGCGGGTAATAGTGGACGTCGAGATAGTCGAGGAGGCGCTTCCCGTGCGCCGTCTCCCACGCCTTCGCCTGGTCCAGGTACCACGGAAGGAAGTCCTGCCCTCCGTGCGCGGCCCGGTCGGGGCCGGGCGCGCAGCCGTCCGCGCCGGAATAGAAGTAGGCGCACCATCCCCAGACCGCGGGCCCCAGGATTTTCGCGCCCGCGTCCTGGGCTTTGATCGCGGCGCCGACCGCGGCGGTTTTCGACCAGAGCTCGTCGTACGTCGTCCCCGCCGGGTGGACGTCGCGGTGCGTCGAGTTCCAGAGCATCGGTTCGTTGTCGAGCGCCCAGAGGCGCACGCCTCCGGCGGCCGCGTTGCCGACGCGCCCGGCGAGGTGCGCCATCCAGCGCGTCGCGAACGTCGCGTCGATCGGCTTCGACGTGTCGGCGGGGTCGTTTCCGGTCACATACGAGCCGTCCGGCTTCACGCCGTTTCCGGCGTCGGGGTTGCACCAGGACGCATTGCCGGTCGCCGAGCATTCGGTCCCTCGCTGCGCGCCGTACTTCGCGACCGAGAAGCCCCAGCGGCGCGTCCGGTCGATCGGCGTCCATCCGATGAGCGGGACCGTGACGAGAGCCTCGCCGGAAGCGGCGCGAATCTCGTCCACGAAAACGTCGGCGGCCGAGCCGTTCGGAAGATTCGCGGGGTTCGCGCTTCCGGCGTAGTTCGTGAAGAACCAGTCGCTCGCGCTGTTGTTCGTGTCGGTCTCCCAGTTGTACCGGGTCGTCGCGTTGCCGCCCCAGCGGCGCACCGGGACCTTCAGGCGCGACATCTGCGCGGCCGTCCCGTAGTTCACTCCGTAGATCTGCTCGCTGACCGCGTGCCGGTCGGCGCCGGGATCGACGCTCACGACGATCGTCGCCGCCAGGGAGGAGCCCGCCGTGAGGAGCATCGCGGCGACGCCGGGAAAAGCGCGGGTCTGCATGTTGGTAGTGTCGGAACCCTTCGCCGTTCAGGGTTTCCGGACGGGCCGGCAGAAGACGAGCGACGTGTCGCGCGCGTAGAGCACCGGCACGGCCCAGTCCATGGGCTCGGCGCCTTTGGCATACGACACGGCGACCCGCGCCTCGCGCGCGGCCGCGCCCAGGCTGTGGCCCTTCGCGAGCGCCCAGTAGAGGTGACGCGCGAACGCCGTGGCGGACGCGTCGAGCACCTTGTACTGGTTCGCGAGGACTGCCGGGATGCCGCCCGCGAGAAGGGCTGGCGCGACGCCGCGCAGGAAGTCCGTCCGCCCGCCACGGCCCGTCTCGCACGCGTTCAGGACGACGAGCTTCAGGGCGCGTCCCGCGAGAAGGCGCAGGACGCGGTCCGTGTCGACCGCGAGCGAACGCCCGCGCGCGTCGACGAGGAAGAGAGAGCCCGCCTTCTCCTTTTCGTCGAAGGCTCCATGCCCCACGAAATGAAGGACGTCCACGCGGCCCGCCGAGAGGCGCCGGTGAAGCCCCGCGGGCGACGTCGACGCGAGCACTTCGAGGCGCGCGAGGCCGGCGCGGACGAGCGGCCCGAGAGCGGCGCGAATGGCGGCCGCTTCCTGCCTCGCCGCGACGGGCACCGCGTCGCGCGGCTCGGCCAGGGCGACGAGCACGTGCAAAGGCCCGCGGCCCGGCGGTGGTGCGACGGAAGGCGGCGCCCCGAAGACGCCGCGCACGAGGACGGCGTCGTCCGCCAGGAAGCGCCTGCGTGAGGGATCCCAGGCGAGCTCCCAGGGCTTGTCGGCGATCCAGTCGAGGCCCGGCGTGAAGACGACCTCGAGAGCGCCTCTTGCGGCCGCGCGCGCCTCGTCCCAGAGGCGGCGCACCGCTCCGGGAAAGAGCGTCTCGAAAAGGACGGCTCCGTATTCACGGAGCTCCTTCGCGGCGGGAAGAGGCTCGCTTCCGCCGCCGTCGAGGGCCGCGAGGACGCGCTCGTGCATCGCGATGATGACGCGCATGCGCTCCCCGGCGGCGCCGCCCTTCGTCTCGAAAGACTCGACGACGCGCGCCCCGGCGAAGCTCGCGAGGAGATGCGCGGGCATCCCCCCGCGGCCGCCCACGAGCACGAGCTCGAAGCGGCGCGCCGAGCGCGGCGCGCGCGCGGAAGAAGAGGAAGAGGAAGATTTTGCTGAAGAGGAAGAAGAAGACGCGCCTCGCGCGGAATATTTCTTCTGATGTGCGGCTGCTGATGCAGCCGCCCGGGGAATAGAGTTTCTTCTGATATTCGGGGCTGCTGATGCAGCCCCGATAGCAGAAATCTTCTTCCCCGGATGTCCGGTGTCAAGGGCGCGCTTCGCGCGCCGCGCAGCGGTCGGAGACCCTTGACTCCGGACATCCGGGGAATACGTGCTTTTTCCCTCTCTCTTTCCTACCAAGAAATTCCTGATTCCCTCTCTCGTCTCTTTCTGGGCAAACAGATTCAGATGGTGAACGACAGCGCTCGAGCGCGTGTTGCCGCCCGGTCCGAAGCGAATGACGTCTTCCGCTGCGACCGGAGGGGCCGCGCCGAGGCGTGTGCCGCCCTCCGTGGGAACCACGAGGTCGTTCGGGTCGTCGAAGAAGACTCCCGCGGCCGCATCGAGGAGCCGCCGAGCCGCGCTGCCACGCGGCTCGTACCGCGCGACGGCCGCGGCGATTTCGCAGGGCCGTGTCGCGACCGCGTTCAGTTTCTCCAGGAATCCGCCCGCCGGATCCATCGCGGCGATGCCCGGCAGGGTGCCGCCGGCGCGCGACGCGATCCATACCAGCGCTTCAGCCGCGAAGTCGAGCCCGAACGCGAGAGCGCCGCCCGGGAACATCTCGCCGAGGTTCGCGAGCCATGCGGCGAGCCTGTCCCAGCGCGCGGGCGAGGCGAGGGGCGTGCCCTCGTTCGGCGAGGCGACGAAGAATACGCGGCACAGTCGCGGCGCTCCGGGCGGGGAGGAGAGGAGGCGCGCGACGAGGCCTCCGCGCGAGTGCGTCACGACGTCGAGAGGGGAGTCGGAAAGGGCGCCGCGAAGGGCCTCCTCGAGAGCGGCCACGTTCTCGTTCGGCGAGCGCCCGACGGTCAGGTGGTTGAACGCGAAGACGCGCCCTTCGTAGAACTTCGAGAGAGCCTCGAAGGCGCCGTCCCCGACGAGGTCGGAGAACGCTGCCGACGCGTGCGAGAACGTCCCGTGGAGAAAGAGCAGGCTCCTCGCGCGTACACGCCGCCACGAGGACCCGCCGACGCGCGCCGCGACGATCTTTCCCCCCTGGACCGAGAGGCGCACGACGCCGAGCGGGACGTGGGCGTCGGCGAAGCGCCTCTTCTCCCAGGCGCGCGCGAGCGCCGGCAGCAGGGTTCCGGCCACCGCTCCGGCGACCCGCAGAAAGAAGACGCGAACCGCGGCGCCGGGGCCGCGGACGGCGGGCTGCGGCGCGAGGCGCACTTCGAATCGATGGACGCCCTTTTCGATTTCGCTTGCCGCGTGAAAGGTCAA
>DATGDV010000064.1:0-7986 GCA_035310685.1 Thermoanaerobaculia bacterium | reverse complement strand
CATTCTAAGAATCTCTCTCTCTTCTTCTTCGGCGGACGCCTCGCCGGCGTCCGCGGCCGCCGGCCGCCCGATGTCGCTCGACGACCTCCTGACGGCCGTGCGCGTGACGGACCCTCAGGTCTCTCCGGACGGCCGGATGGTCGCCTACGTGCGCACGACGACCGATCTCGCCGGCGGCAGGCGCGACGCGAACGTCTGGATCGTTCCCGCCGACGGCTCGGCGCCGCCGCGCCCGCTCACGCGAAGCGAGAAGACGGACGACACGCCGCGCTTCTCGCCGGACGGAAAGACGCTCGCGTTCGTCTCGGACCGCGGAGGCACGCCGCAGGTCTACCTGCTCGACCTCGCAGGGGGCGAGCCGCGCAAGCTGACGGACGTCGCCGCCGGCGTGCAGGAACCGCTCGTTTTCTCGCCCGACGGCAGGAAGCTGGCCTTCGTCTCCGACGTCTTTCCGGATTGCGCCGACGAGGCGTGCAACCGGAAGAGGCGCGAAGAGAGCGAGAAGAACCCCGTCAAGGTCCATCACCTCACGCGTCTGATGTACCGCCACTGGGACGAGTGGCGGGAGAACGTGCGGCACCACGTTCTCCTGGCCGACGTGGGGATGGGCACCGTGACGGACCTGACGCCGGGCGATTTCGATTCGCCCCCGCACCTGTACGAGGAAGCCGGCATGGCCTTCTCGCCGGACGGAAAAGAGATCGCGGTCGTCTCGAACCGCGACGGAAACGACAAAGAGGCGTGGACGACGAACAAGGACGTCTTCCTCGTGCCCGTCGCGGGCGGTGCCGCCGAGAAGCTCACCGTCCAGAACGCGGCCGCGGACTTCAGCCCCGCGTTCACGCCCGACGGCACGTCGATCCTCGTGCGCGCGCAGCGGAGGCCGACGTTCGAAGCGGACCGCTGGTACCTCGACCTCTACGACCGGAAGACGAAGGCGAAGCGGACTCTGTTCGAAGAACCGGATCTTTCTGTTTCGGAATTCTGCCTGAGCAAGGACGGCCGAACCGTGTACTTCACGGCCGAAGAGGACGGAAGAAAAGATCTCTTCGAAGTGTCCCTCGCCGGGGGCGTGCCGAGGCTCCTGAAAAAGGGCGGCGCGATCGGAAGCCTTCGAGCCGGCCCCGGATTCGTCGTCTTTACAGAAACGACGCTGACGGCGCCCGCGGAGATCTTCTCTTTATCATTCGAAGAAAAATCTCCATCTCCCGGCGCGACAAGCCAACAGGCGACGACTCCGCGAGTCCGAGCCCTGACCGACGAAAACCGCTCCTGGCGGAAGGACGTGACTTTCTCCCGGCCGGAGAGCCTTTCGGTCACCGGCGCAGGCGGCTCGCGCGTGCAGTACTGGCTGATCAAGCCGCCGGCGTTCGACCCGGCGAAGAAATATCCCGTCGTCTTCCTGATTCACGGCGGCCCGCAGGGAGCGTGGGAGGACGGCTGGTCGTTCCGCTGGTGCCCGAGCCTGTGGGCCGCGCAGGGCTGGGTCGTCGCGCTTCCGAATCCGCGCGGGTCCACGGGCTTCGGACAGAAGTTCGTGGACGAGATCTCCGGCGACTGGGGCGGCAAGGTCATGGTGGACCTCGACGCGGTCTTCGACGCCGTCGTGAAGATGCCATTCGTGGACGCATCGCGCCAGGGGATCGCGGGCGCCAGCTACGGCGGCTACGCCGTGGACTGGATCCTGGGGCACACCGGCCGCTTCAAGGCCGCGGTGACGCACGACGGCGTCTTCAACCTCGCGTCCATGACGACCGTGACCGAGGAGCTGTGGTTCACGGACTGGGATTTCGGCGGGGCCCCCTGGACGGCGAAGGCGAAGGAGCAGCTCGCGAAGTGGTCGCCGCACCTGTTCGCCGACCGGATCACGACGCCCACGCTCGTCATCACGAACGAGAAGGACTTCCGCGTGCCCGTGGACCAGGGCCTGCAGCTCTTCACGACGCTGCGCCGCCGGGGAGTGCCCTCCGAGGCTCTCGTCTTTCCGGACGAAGGCCATTTCGTCCTGAAGCCGCTGAACAGCAAGCGCTGGCACGAGACGGTCTTCGGCTGGATGAAGAAGTATCTGGAGCGCTGACGAGCCGGGGTCGGTCAGTCTCCTTTCGGCGTCCTCCGGAGCACCTCTCGCGCCTGCTCGTCCCCCGGATCCAGGACGAGGGCCTCGTCCGCGAACCGCCGCGCTTCCTTCGGGCGGCCGCGGATCGCGTAGGCAGCGGCAGCTCTCGACATGAGCTTCGGGGTGAGGGGAGCGACGGGCGGCAGGCCGAGAGCCGTCCGCAGGAGAAGCGGCGAGAGGAAACTGCGGATGCCCGGCGCCGGCACCGTCTCGTGCGCCCCGAGCGCGAGCCAGGGAGCGGGCAGCAGGCCTTCGCGAAGGGCGTTCACGAGAAGCCACGGATGGCCGTACAGCGGAGTCAGGCTCGGGACGTCGGAGACGCGGTCCGGCCCATGCACGGGCCAGCTGGCGCCCGCGGGCGGCGCGAGACTCTCCGCGTACGTGATGAACGCGCCGGGCGCCACGAGCACGCCGGAAAGGTTCAGCGCGGCTCCGACCACGACGGCGCCGCGGCGGATGGCTTGCGGCGCGAGCACCGCGGGCGCCACCAGAACGGGGAGGGCCGCGAGCAGATAGCGCGGCCCCCAGCACGAGCCGCCGTTCCAGACGAACCAGCGCGCGATCACGAGCGCGAGAACGCAGGGCATTCCGAAAGAGAGGATGCGCGCGGCGGTCGTCAGGCTGCGCCACGCGAAGAGCGCCGGGACGACGAGTGGCGCGAAGAAGAGGAGGCCCCGTCCCGGCCCGAGTGTCAGGCCGAAGAGACCGTGGCCGACGGGAGACCAGAACGGCAGGTCGGGGGAGAGGACATATCCGAAATGGAGAGGCGAGCCCTGGTAGAGCCAGTTGACGGCGAGGGCGACCCCGACGCCGGCGGCGAGGCCCGATCCGAGGGCGAGGCCGAGGCGTCCTGAATCTCCGCGACGGCGCACGTGTGACAGGCCGGCGAGGAAGAAGACCGGGGCCGTGACCCACAGGATGGGGCGCAGCCAGCAACCCGCGGACCAGAGAAGCCCGGCCGCGACGAGACTCCCCGCGCGAGGCCCGGCGCCGCCGAGCAGGAGCGCGGCGGCGAACGCGAAGAGGGCGCCGGCGTAGGGATCGAAGAACGAGTCCGCCGCGTAGGGCCAGAGAAACGTGCCGGCGAGGAACGCCGGGCCCCACAGGGGGGAGGCGTCCGGACGGAAGACGCGCGCGAGCCGCGTGAACGCAAGAGCGCAGAGGAGCGCTCCTGCGGCCCAGGTGAGAGCCACGGCGCCATCGAGGCCGGCGGCGCCGAGTCCGTGCCTCAAGGGCCACGCAACGGCCAGGAAGGGCACGGGCAGAAGCGACGGGAACAGGCCGTAATGGGAGTGGAGCGATGGAATGGGCAGCACGTCCCCGGTGGGAAGCGTCGCGGCCTCGAACCGTCCGTTCACGAAAAACCCGGGCGCCACCGAGACGACCTCGGCCCCGTCCGACGAGATGACCGCGCGTCCGATGAACGCGAGCCCGAGGAGGCCGGCGTACAAGGCGCCCGCCAGAAGCCGGGCGCCGCGGCACCGCCTCAATAGTGGATCACTTGCACGAACTTGCCGAGCATCTCGTCTCCCCAGGGCGCCTGGATCGGCATGTTGTTGAGCCAGGGCGCGAAGAGGAGCTTGAAGTAGAGCGCGTTATCGGCGGCGTACTTGGAGAAGGTCTTCGAGTGGCGGAACCCGTCCCCGGGATCCATGTAGAAGACGTTGGTTCCATCCCCGGACCCGTCTCCCTCGATCGCGTAGGGCAGGATCGCATGGGCGCCGTAGACCATCTTGCCGGCGACGGCGAGCTGCCAGGCGAAGCCGTCGCACAGGACGCCAGCGCGCTGCATCAGCTCCAGGAGTCCCTCGGGCGCGACGTCGTACAGCGGCTCACCTTTGAGCGAAGCCCGCCGCGCAAACTCGAAAACCCATTCTGCCGGCAAGGGATGGTCCGTCGTCCAGTACGCGATGAACGGCTCCCCGAGCTCGCGCACGGCCGTGTCTGGGTCGATCGACATGCCCCGGCGCCACGACAGCATCATCGCGTACGTCGTCGCCCAGCAGACGTTGGGGGTCCTCTGGCGCTGCGCTTCGATCAGTCCCGGCACCCGATAGGAGATCTTTCCGTCGGGCGTGAAGCCGGGCAGCGGCGGCAGCGGCTCGGCGGGCATCGGGAAGAGCTTGTCCAGCTCGTACAGGGTGTCGTGGCCGGCGTGGCCATCGATGCGAGGCAGATGGTGGTTCCCCTGAAAGGCTCGAACCGCAGTCTCGGTCTCCACGCCGTATTTGCCGTCCGGCGACCCGTATCGCGCTGTGGATTTGGGAAGGGGATAGCCGCAGTCGATCAGCGCCTGCTGCAGGAGCCGAACGGCCTGTCCACGCTCCGGCTGCTTCAGGGAGGGAGCGTTCTCGGCCGCGGTCTGCAATCTCTGGTTGTTTCGGAATCGTGGAGACGTCAACGGCATGGGTTTCCCCCCCCGGGCGCCACGAAATCGCGCGTACGCGGGGCGCTCCGAACATCTCGCGAAGGCCCCTGCTGGCATTTTGGAGTTTCTCTCCGGGGAATTCGGGGTGCAAGGGGCGGCATGAAGGCAGTTGCGGCCTCTCCTTCGGGCGCGTGCTAGATTTGGCGGCCCGCGCCGCGGGGGTGGCGGAATTGGCAGACGCGCGGGACTTAGGATCCCGTGGGGCAACCCGTGAGGGTTCGAGTCCCTCCTCCCGCACCAGAAAGCCTCTCAAAAGCAAGGACCACACGATGATCACCTCGTACGTCGACGAATCTCCCACGAAGAAGGTCCTCACCTTCGAGGTCCCCGCGGACGACGTCCGAAAGGCCACCGACCGCACGGTGAAGGCGCTCGCCAAGCAGGTGCGGCTTCCGGGCTTCCGGCCCGGCAAGGTGCCGCCCGAGATGATCAAGAGGCGCTTCGCGGAGGAAGTGAAGGGCGAGGTTCTGGAGCATCTCATTCAGGAAACGGTCGGAGAGGCTTTGCGGGAGAAACACCTCGTGCCGCTCGGGCAGCCCAAGATCGGAGACCTGAAGTTCGCGTTCGAGGAGCCGCTCTCGTTCCGCGTGGACCTCGAGGTGCGCCCCGCGGTCGAGCCGAAGGACTACCGCGGCCTGAAGGTGCCCGCGGGCGACGCCGTTCCGACCGAGGCGGAGATCGACGCGCTCGTCGGCCGGATCCGCGAGAGCCACGCGACGTTCGAGCCGATCGAGGGCCGGCCCGCGAAGGACGGCGATTTCGCGCTCGTGGACATCAAGGGCTCGTTCCCCAAGGGGGACGGCAAGGACTTCGAGGCCGAAAAGACGATGGTCGAGATCGGCGGCGAGCACACGATGCCGGAGCTTTCCGCGCACGTGCGGAACGCCGAGCCCGGGGTCACCGTGACGTTCCAGAAGGACTGGGCCGCCGACGTGCCGGACAAGGCCTTCGCGGGAAAGACGGTCCTGTACACGGTGCACCTCGTGGCGCTCAAGAGACGCGTCCTGCCCGCGCTCGACGACGAGCTCGCGCGGCTCGCGCTGACGCCCCGCGACGGCGAGGCTCCGGAGGGCGCGAACCTCGCGATGCTGCGCGAGAAGGTCGCCGAGTCGCTCACGCGCGAGAAGGAGCAGGCGGTGAGGGAGACGCGGCGCCGCGCCGTCCTCGACGGCCTCCTCGCCCTTCACGAAGTTCCGGCACCCGAGACGATGGTCGAGTCGGAGATCGATTCGGCGCTCAAGGATTACGCCCGGCACCTGACGCGGGAGGGCGTCGACCTGAAGGAGACGCAGGTCGACTGGAACAGCCTGCGCAAGGAAGCCCGGCCCTCGGCCGAGCGCCGCGTGAAGGAATATCTGATCCTCGACGCGATCGGCGACAAGGAGAGCGTGAAGGTGACGGACACCGAGCTCGACGCCGAGGTGAAGCGCCGGGCTCAGTCGATGGGCCTGTCGTTCGGCGACCTCAAGGGCGCTCTCGTCAAGGCGGAGCGCCTCGAAGGAGTCCGCGAGGAGCTGCGGATCGAGCGCGTCCTCGACTTCCTCCTCGCCGAAGCCGCCGTCGCGACCTGAGTAGACTAGGGAGCGGAGGCGATCCCCATGCTGATTCCGATGGTCATCGAGCAGACGAACCGGGGCGAGCGCGCGTACGACATCTACTCGCGCCTGCTCAAGGACAACGTCATCTTCCT
The DNA here is from genome assembly GCA_035310685.1 of Thermoanaerobaculia bacterium. Lineage (GTDB taxonomy): Bacteria > Acidobacteriota > Thermoanaerobaculia > UBA5066 > UBA5066 > Fen-183. Next base: position 1,752 of record DATGDV010000064.1, on the reverse strand, counting down.
GGGCTCGTCCATCAACGACGACGTCTCGAACCTCATCATCGCGCAGATGCTCTTTCTCGAAGCCGAGAACCCCGAGAAGGACATCACGCTCTACATCAATTCGCCGGGCGGCGTCGTGTCGGCCGGCCTCGCGATCTACGACACGATGCAGTACGTGAAGCCCGACGTGGCGACCTACTGCATCGGGCAGGCCGCGTCGATGGCCGCGCTCCTCCTCGCCGGGGGCGCGAAGGGCAAGCGCGCCGCCCTTCCGAACGCGCGCGTCCTCATCCACCAGCCGCACGGCGGTGCGGAGGGGCAGGCTTCGGACATCGAGATCCAGGCGCGCGAGATGCTGCGCACCAAGCAGCGCCTCAGCGAGATCCTGGCCCACCACACGGGCCAGCCGGTCGAGAAGATCTCGCGCGACACCGACCGCGACAACATCTTCGAGCCCGACGCGGCGAAGGACTACGGCCTCATCGATCTCGTGATCCGCCGCCGCGACGACGCCAAGACCGCGGCCTAGCGGAAAATCCAGGACACGAACGCGCGCCCCTGGGCGCCGGTGACGGCGATCGTGTCGAACGCGTCGTAGGTCGAGATCCTCCTTTCCCACGCCCAGGAGCCGCCCGCCGAGAAGCCGCGGCTCACGGGAACGCGCGCCTCGGCCTCGAACGACTGGATGCTGGCGTTGCGGGCGATGCCGTTCGAAGTGTGTGTCCAGAGCACCGAGTACCCGAGCGTCAGGAGGTCGAGCTCGTCGCGCTGCAGGCGGACCGCCGTGAAGACTCCCGCTCCCGGGCCGTAGTCGTACGCGCGGCCGACGAGGGGCTTGCTGACGTCGGGGTGGTCGTTCTGGAGCGCGACGAGCGGAGCGAGCGCCCCGAGAGCCTCGGCCCGGAGCTGAACGCCCTTCCCGAGAGGGCACATCGCGAGGAGCCCGAACCGGACGGTCTGCGAGCTGAGGACGCGCGTGTCGTCGTTCGTGTAGTCGAAATCCATGAAGAAGCCGAGGACGTGACGGCCCCCCGGCGAGCCGGGGTCGAGATCCCATCCGCCGAGGAGGCCCCGGATCTCGACGTGCGTGAGCAGGGCCGAGTTGGGCGCCGACGCGTCGAGGGAGGCTTCGAAGGAGTCGAAAGGCCCCGAGACGGCGCGCAAAAATGGGTCGCCGTAACGGAGGTTGAGTGTCAGCAGCGCCTGATCGGGGTTCGCGCGCCGGCTCGAGACGAGGTGTCGCCAGCCGACGTCCGTGCCGGCGACGAAGCTCGACGGCGCCAGATGGTCGCCGCGAGCGGCGCGGGCCGCCCAGAGGTCGCCCGTCGTGAGGCGCGTCACGAGCTGCGTGGGGTTCAGGAGCGCGGCGGCCGCCTCGCGCAGGACCCTCTCGCCGCCGCGCGCGCGGTCGTCGAGCAGCATCTGCGAGAGCCGGTACGTCGTCTCGCCGGCCACCATGCCGCCGAGCGTCGTGTTCGCGAGGTCGTTCAGCGAGGGCTCCTGCGTCTCGAACACGATCTCCCAGACGGTGCTTCCCGCGAGGACGAAAGGCAGCGACTCCCAGAACGAATAGCCGTTGGTGCGCGGAGCGTTGAAGAAGAGGGCGCCGGAGACCGTGTGGCCGAGCTGGTTCGTCGTGAACTTGTCGGCGTCGAACCGGAAGCCGGTCCGGAGATTGTCGCGGATCGAGGTCCACGAGATGAGGGCGTAGTCCTCGTGGTTGAGGTACCGGTTCTGCATGTACGGGATGATCTCGAGGGAGAAGATCTCGGC
>DATGDV010000063.1:0-3600 GCA_035310685.1 Thermoanaerobaculia bacterium | reverse complement strand
GGCGCGAAGCTCGAGGGCTCCTCGTTCCGGCAGGCGAACATCGGGGGCGCCGATTTCTCGGAGGCCCGCCTGGGCGGCGCCTCGTTCGTGGGCGCTTTCGGCGAGAACGCGAAGTTCACGGGACAGCTTCACCTGAAGCTCGTCCTGGCGGCGAGCTCGCTCCTCGGCTCGGCGAAAAAGAAGAGCGAGCAGATCGAGCGGGAACGGGAGGCCGAGCGGCTCTCGCGTCTCGCCCAGCTCGAGAAGAGCGCCGACGACCGCGCGCGCGCGATGGGCGTCCGCCGCGACGTCGACGCGCCCAGGGAACCGACCCGTTCGACTCCGGAGACGCCGAAAAAGGGCTGAGCGCTACTTCTTCTTCGCGGGCGGGACGGTTCTGGCGGCCCCGGGTCCGGGAGAGGTCGCGGGTTTCGCGGGCGCCTTCGTCTTGCCGGATTCCCTGGGCTTGCCCAACGCGGCATCGTGAAGGGCGGACGCCGCTCGGCGCAGGTCGTCGAGAACGACTCCGTCGACGAGCATCGGCTCGGGCCTGCCCGTGACCTCCGCCACCGCTCCGGCGGAACCGGACGGCGCCTCGAAGAAGGAAACGACCTGTTCCGACGTCTCCCCCTCGGACAGCATCTCCAGCGTCGCGACAGGCTTGTCCTTCGGGGGTTTTCCGTTCCGCCTCGGCAGGAACGACTTCACTTCGGCGCGAGCGATCGTGCCACCCAGGGCTTCGGCGACATCCGCGGGAATCTCGCGTCCCGTCGAACGCCAGGACCCCTCCACCTTCTCGGCTCCCGCCCGGAGCTCGTCCGAGACGAACGAGACCCTGCGGAGGGCAGGCAGGTCCACGGGGAGGACGCGACCTTCCCGCCAGGCCGACATCTCCGCGTCGAGGTCGTCGCGCACCCGGTCGTCCACGACGGCCACGACGTTTCCCACCTTCGCATAGAGCTTGCCCCCGGCATCCGCCTTCGCGGCGCCGAACGAAATCGTCGCGACGACCTCCGTGCCCTTATCCAGCCTCACCGTCGCCCAGGACGGGGAAAGGCCGACGCGCTGGAGCTCCGCCGGCGGGACAGCCGGGAATTCCGAGATGCGCTCGCTCGCGAGGTCGCCCAGCAGCCGATCGACGAACGCGTCCGAGGCGAAATCCGCGACCGGCTTTTCCATTCTCCAGCCGCCCGCCGCGCGGTTCGGCTTCGAGCCGCGCGCCACGACTACGGCATACGCGCCCTTCGTGACCGTGACGCGGGTGATCTCGGACGTCGGCGTCTCGAACAGCGAACGGCTGCGGTAGTCGTCCGGCGGCTTCGTGAGGGCCGCGAGAGGCGCCGAACGAACGGCCGCGAAGCGCGCTCCTTCGGAGGCGGCTGTGGCATCCGTCCCGGGAATCGCCTGCCCGAACGCGAACGTCTTCACGGACTTGTCCTTGAAGGTGACGGTGACCTTCGCCTTGGGCGCATCGAGGCCGAACTCCTTGGGGTCGACGTCCGTGCGGACCTCGCCGACGACGTCGAGACGTCCGAGGTCGCTCGCGAGGTTCTCGGCCGCGAATCCGTCCGCCGGTCCGTCGGGCTCGCCCGCGAGCACCCAGCGGTTCTTCTCCCGGCGGACGAGCTGCACTTTCGGCAGGTCGGGCCGCTCGATCAGGAGAGAAGCGACGTCCTCGACGTTCACGTCCGCGAGCCGTTTCGCCGACTTCGCGCGCTCCTCGGACGTCGGCTGCTTGCGCTCGAAGAGGATCACGAAGGCGAGGAGCGCGAGAAAGACGCCGGACAGGACGAGGAGCTTCTTCGTCGGCATGACTCGTTACTTGCGCCGGCGGACCCAGATCGCGATGCCCATGGCGACCGCCGCGAGCGGCAGGAGAAGGAGCACGACGAACCCGACCTGGCCCACGTCGCGCCGCGTGAGCGTGACGGCGACCTGGTCCGCGCTCTTGGGCGGGATCGCCACGAGGGACTCGCGCTCGAGCGCCCAGTTCACGGCGGAAGACAGGAGAAGGCGGTTCGCGGCGTTCGCGATGCCCGCGTTCGAGGCCCAGTCCGCGTCGCCGAAGACGACGACGCGGGCCTTCTTCTTCGGAGTTTCGCCGGGCTTGGCGGTCCCGGCAGGCACGACCGGAGGACCGTCCTCCGCCTCCACGGCGGCCGCCAGCGAGACCGGACCCTTGACGTCCTTGTCGTCTTTCTTCGGCAGGCCCGTCTTCTCGAGGTCCTTCAGGTTCGTTTCCCCCCAGCCGTCGGCAGAGGTCTCGACGAGTGGGGTCGCTTTCCAGCCCGGGGCGGCCGTCTGGGCCACGCTCACCGAGCGCGCGAGCGGGAAGACGACGGGCATGCCTTCGAGCAGCTTCGTCACGGGGTGGCTCCGGAAGCTCTTCGCGAAGACCGTCTCCGCTCCCATCATCGGAAGCGTGTTCTTCGGGTCCACCACGACGTCGCTGTCCAGGGTCAGCCCGACGGAAGCGAGAAGCGGGCCGAGCCCGAAGTCGGACAACGTGCTCGAGGCTCCCGGAGGGAACTCGACGTCCAGGAAGAACACGACGCGTCCGCCGGCGTCGAGATACTTCTTCAGGACGTCGCGCTCGGGCTCGGTGAAGGGCGTGCGTGGCCCCGCGACGACCACGAGATCGGCGCCTTCCGGCACGGCGCTCGCGCCGAGCGTGGCCCATTCCTCCACGGTGCAGTTGTCGGCCTTGAGCGACTCGGCGACTTCCGAGAACCCTTCGCGGCTCCTGGCGACGTTGAATTTGCGCTCCCCGTGGCCGGACGTGAAAAGGACCTTCGGGGCGCGGGCCTGCGTGACGCTGAGAATCGCGGACGTGAACTCCTGCTCGCCGCGGAAGCTCTTCACCGAGGGTTCCCCTCCCATCCGGGCGCGCGAGTAGTCGTACTCGACGATGCGATCTTCCGTGACGATCTTCTTCTTGTCGCCGGCGCGGAAGACGACGGCGAGATTCCGGACTCCGGTCTCTTCGACGAAGGTCTTCGCCCGGACCGGGTTGCGCGTGGGGTCGAGCGTCTCCACGGTCAGCATGGAGCTCTTCGCCTTGTAGCGCTTCAGGAGCTCGTCGACCTCGGGGTACAGCGGGGTGCCGGCGGTCATGAAGACCGTGATCTGGACCGGGGATTTCAGGTCCTTGAGGACGTTGACGGTCTTCTCGGAGAGCGAGTAGCGGCCGCTGGTCGTCCAGTCGAAGCGCGCGTAGCGCCGCGAGCCGATGAAGTTCACGAGGACGAGGATCCCGAGGCCGAGGACGATCGAGATCGCGAGAGTCGCGCGGTACGTGGAGCGCGAGGGAGTGTCCTTCACGGTCGAGGCGTCCATCTCAGCGGGCCTTGTTCGTCTCGAGGGCGCGCGTGGAGAGGAAGAGGAAGAAGACGACCGTCGAGACGACGTAGAGAAGCCGACGTGTGTCCACGATTCCCCGGGAGAAATCATCCATGTGCTCGAGGATGTTCAGGTAGCTCAGCGCCTCGCGCGCCTCGGGGAAGGGCAAAAAGTCCCGCGCCACTCCGATGATGAAGCTCCCGAGGATGAGAACGAACGCCAGGATCGCGGCGACGATCTGGTTCTTCGTCAACGCGGACGCGAACGTCCCGGCTGAGATGA
>DATGDV010000062.1:0-3271 GCA_035310685.1 Thermoanaerobaculia bacterium | reverse complement strand
GGAGCGATGAAAAATCGGGCGGCGCTGCCAGGTGCCGCCCGTCTCTTTTTCGGAAAATCGCGGCAAACCTTCGCACCGCGACGTTCACAGGACCGCGAGCCCGGAGCCGCGGCTCGCTCCGCGTTCTATGCTCCGGCCGTGTCCGGGCCCGCTCTCCCCCACTTCGACGCCGTGCCGCTCTTCCGGTGCCTCAACGCGGACGAGCGAAAGCTCCTCGGCGCCGTGTGCCGGGCCGCCGCCTACGAGAAGGGCGAGGAAGTGTTCCACGAGGGGGACGAGGCCGCGGACCTCTGCTTCGTCGCGATCGGCCGCGTAAAGGTCGTCAAGGCAGGTCCCGACCGCGACGTGATCCTCGGCCTGTTCGGCCCGGGCGAGCCCATCGGCGCCGTTGCGCTCTTCGAAGGCAAGCGCTTTCCCGCCTCCGCAGTCGCGCTCGAGCCGTCCACGATCCTGCGCGTGCCCGAGCGGGACTTCTTCGCGACGATCGACGCGCACCCCGAGATGACCCGACGCCTCCTGCAGGGCCTCATGCTCAGGCAGTTCGAGATCTCGCGCCGCCTCGCGGACCTGACCGGTTCGGTCGAGAAGCGCATCGCGCGCCTTTTCCTCATGCTCGCGCGTCGCCTCGGCCGGCGCGTGGGTGAAGGCGTGACGATCCCGCTCGCACTGTCCCGCCAGGAGATCGCGGACATGACCGCGACGACGGTCGAGACCGCCATTCGTGTCATGAGCCGCTGGGGGAAGGAAAGCGTCGTGCTCACCCAGCCGGACGCATTCGCGATCCCGGACCTTCGGGCGCTCGAGGCGCTGACCGAGGACTAAGTGACTGTCTGGGCGTTTCTTTGAATGTAGAGAGGCGATTCTCGGGCGGTGAAGGGGGTCGGGGGGAAACACGACCGTGTCTCCCCCAAAACCCGCAGACATTAGCCCGCCCCTCCCCGGTCAAGACCGCGAAGCGGGCTGATCAGCGCTTTTCGAGCCGCCGGAGCGCGTCGGGCGCGATGCGGGACGGGTCCCACGGCGGCTCCCACACGAGCTCCGTCGAAACCGCCATGACGCCCTCGAGGGCGGAGACCGCCCGGAAGATCCCGCACGCGAGGATCTCCGTCACCGGGCAGCCGGGAGTCGTCGCCGTGAACGTCACGTGCACGGCGCCTTCGGGCGAGATCGTGACGTCGTAGACGAGACCCAGGTCCACGACCGAGAGCCCGAGCTCCGGGTCGATGACGGGCTCGAGCGCGCCCAGAACGTCGGCTTCAGTGGGCGGAGGCATACCGGGTTCCTGCGGGCGCGGCGAAGGCGCGCGGTCTCGTCAGGTGCGAGACGACGAGGGCGACGTGCACGGCGAAGGGCAGGAGCGAGATCGCGAAGAACGACGTCGCGGCTCGAAGCTCGTCCACCCGGCCGCGGAAGAGAGCGACCGCCATCCCTGCCGTCGCGATCCGGAACAGGACGAAGCCGGCGATCTGGAGGCGCTCGGAGGAGAGATCCGCGAGCTTCGGGAGCGGCCCGAGGCCGGCGCGGCGCGCATAGACGGCCTGCCACACGAGGAACGGCAGGATCTTCGAAAGGATGCCCACGACCGTCTGCAGCACCCAGCCGCCCAGCAGGAGGAATCCGTACACCCACGGCAGGCGGAGCGAGAGGAGCGTCCCCTTCCCGACGCCCATCGCGATGAGGAGGCCCACGACCCCCGCCGCGAGGAGATCCGCGTACGCGGAAAGAGCGTAGCGGAAGCCGGCCTCGATCCGGCCGCGTCTTCGGGCGCGCAGGAAGTTCCTGACGAGCGATACCTGGAGCAGGAACGCGGCCGCCGGCAAAGCCGCGAACGGCGCCGTCGGCCAGCCGAGCCACAGCGCGGCCGCGAGCAGGACCGTGCCGCCGGAGAGCAGGACGAGAGCCAAGCTCTGCCGCCGCGGATCGGGAGCCGGCGCCAGGAGGAACATCGGGAGAAGCTTCGACGACACGCCCCAGATCGCGACGGTGAACGTCGCGAGGAGGCCGAGATGGACGTGCGCCGCGAGGTGATTCAGGGGCGCGCCCGGCAGGAAGGCGTGCCGGCGGTCGAGGCCGATCAGGAGGCCCGCAGTCATCGTGAGCGCGAGGCCCGCATAGGACAGGGCGAAGCCGAGTCTGACGGGTCCCCGCGGGGCCTTTACGAGCACCGGCAGGACCGCGAAGAAGAAGAGCACCGCCGCCATCGTCACGGCGGCGGCGGACAAGACGAGCCCGTTCCACTTCAGCACCGCGAAGTGGAAGACCATCCCCACGGTGCCCGCGAAGTAGCAGGCGGCCGCCGCGCGCACGAGAGACGTCCGCGTCACAGTCACGCCCGCGACGACGGGAAGGAGCTGCACGGAGGCGCCGAGGAAGACCGCGAGAAGGAAGCCGAGCGTCACGGTGTGGACGAGCGCGAGAATCTCCTGCTGGTACGTCCAGTCCGCCATCTTCCCCGCGAGGAACGGCGCGGCGAACGCCGCGGCGAGGAGGAGCGCGATCGCCGGAAGGAAGAAGGCCATCGGGAGAGAGGGTTTCGGCGCCTCGGAGAGAAACGCCGGCCCGGGCCCCCGCTGGCTAGCGGCGAAGAATGTGGATTTCATGACCGTCCTCGAGCTCGCGCGCCGTGACCTCGACCCCTCGCTCCGCGAGGAGCGGCAGGAGGTGGACGGGCCGGCGCTCGGTCAGCACGACGAGCTCGCCTCCGTCGGGCAGGGCCTCGACGGCCTCGAGCGTGCGGACGAGAGGCTCGGGAGGAGGAAGGCCCCTGAGGTCCAGGACGTCCGTCACGGCTCGCCGGCCTCCTTGGGGCGCTGAAACGTCACGCGGAATCCTTCCTCGCCGAGGTCCTCCGACTCGCTCGAAAAGCCGAGCTTCGCGAGAACGCCGAAGAGCGGAAACGGCTCGAACGGCGCCTGGACGACGAGGCGTCCGCCCGGCTGGATGCCGCGAGCCGCCGACAGGATCTTCGTGAGCGGCTCCTCGCCGCGCGCGAGGTCCGGCCGCACGTCGAGGAGCACGTCGGCGGGGTCTGGAGCGCTCGTCATGCCGGCAATGTATGGTTCCCGTGGCCGGCTCCGCCATGATCGGCGTCATGCCGCGATCGAGAGAGGTCTGAGATGGATCACACGAAGCCACGGATCGACACGCACGAGACTGCCCCGGAGGCCTACGAGACGATGCTGGCGCTCGAGCGCTATCTTCACGGCTGCGGACTGGAGGGCTCTCTGATCGAGCTCGTCAAGCTGCGCGCGTCCCAGATCAACGGGTGCGC
>DATGDV010000061.1:0-1544 GCA_035310685.1 Thermoanaerobaculia bacterium | reverse complement strand
GTCGAGCGCCTTGCCGAGCCGCGCCGTGGCGCCGAACGAGATGTCCGTCGCGATGTCGTTCTCGAAGAAATAGAGCGAGTCGAGGCGGTCGAGAAAGTCCGGATCGAAGAGCAGGCGGTACGTGCCCGTCAACTCGCGGCGCGAAGCCTCGAGCGAGACGTTCTCGCCCTCGCTGCTCTGCCACTTCAGCCCGGCCTTGTAGAGCGCGCGCGAACGGCGCGTGAGATCGGCCTCGTCCGTCCCCACCTCGCCGGGCAGCGACATGTCGCCGTCGAGGCGTCGCTCGAAACGGCGCGCGGCAAACCCGTAGACTTTCCACCCGTCGCGCGTCGCGATCGCGAGCGTGAACTCGGGCGTCACGCCACGCGCGCGCTCCGACACGTCGCCCGTCCCCCCCGCTTCGATGACGAAGAGGTCGAACAAGCGGACGCCCGCGACGGCGCCCGCCCGCGTCTCCCGGTCGAAGGGCGAGGTCTGGCCGGCGAGTGCGTTCGTCGCGCTCCGGTAGGACACGGAGAGGCGCGCGAACGTGGAGGAGGAGAACTCGGTCTGGTATCGGGCGGCGACATCGACGGCGTTCGACTCGCGCGCGAAGAGGTCCGCCGCGGGGCCGGCCGAAAGGAGCCGGGACTGAGAGATGACACGGGCGGAAACCGAGGCCTGCGAGCGATCCGAGACGGCTCCGTTCCAATCGAGGGAATGCGCGGCGAAACGCGCTCCGTCCGCGTCGTCCGCAACCATCTGCTGGCGTGTCGAAAGGTGAATCGACTGACCCGAGCCCATCGGGCCCGACGCCAGATCCAGCGCCACGCGCGACGCATCCCCCGTCTTCTCGCCCGACATCGCCGCGAGGCGCGCATAGGCCCCTGTCGCCCCCCAGCGCAGCTTGTCTCCGGCCGTCCCGCTCACGTCGAGCGAGGCGCGCGACAGAGAAGACTCGCCCGCCGCGCCGAATCCCGCGACGGACGCGACCGAGGCGCGAACGGGAAGGGCGGAGGTGCGCCCGTCGCGGCTCGCGATCGAAACTGGAATCGCGGAAAGCGAGGGGCCTTGTTCGAGGGCGGCCAGCACGGCGGGGACGTCGCGCAGCACGTCGCCAGGCGCGACGGCCCGTGCGATCCAGACGTCGAGCGGACCGCCCGTCGCCTCGGGAAGGATGCCCGCCGGCGGCTCGAGATCGAGACGCACGAAGGAAAGAGCGCCGTCCGGAGCCGCCCGGTGCAGCAGGCGAGCGAGCGCGGGGCGGAAACCGGGCACGACGGAAAGGACCGTGTAGAGGCCTTCGGCCGCGTCGCCCAGGACGAACGTGCCGTCGGTATCGCTCTTCAGGAGCTTCACGACGCTCGCGCCGCCGGCCGTCACGCCGCGCACGACGAGGGACGCGCCGGGGACGGGGACGCCGCCTGCGCGAACGATGCCGGACAACGGGGCCCGGCGAAGCTCGCCTCCGCCCGCGGCCGCGGGACGCGCGAGGAGCGCGAACGCCGCGGCGGCCACTCCGGCGACCAGACGTCCTGTCGAGCGGCTCAAAAGGGTCACGCCCC
>DATGDV010000060.1:0-7664 GCA_035310685.1 Thermoanaerobaculia bacterium | reverse complement strand
GAGCGTCGCTCCCAGGAAGATGTTGCGGACGGGGAGGTGGCGCCTCCAGCCGCCGTCGATGCGAAGGGCACGGAGCCTGGCGCGGAGGCTCGAAGCGTCGTCGGGGTTGGAATGTCCGGGAGGGTCGTCGAGGTTGCCGTTCATCGTCGTCTCCTTCGCGGCGGAGGACGCCGCGTTCAGAGACGCTCTTCACGAACGATGCCCGGCGCCCAGACGTGCTGGCGCAATGGGGCGTCCGTCCCGGTTATCTCTCTTTCTAAGAAGAATTGCTCCGTATCGCATAATCTCGTCATCGCATGAAACGCACCGGCCGGGTGAGGCCCCGCGGCACGAAGCATGAAATGCCGTTCGCAGGCGCGGACAGGATTCAGCGCCGGGAGGTTCACATGCTTCGCCGCACCATCGCACCGATCCTCAGGCTTCTCGCGTTCCTGGCCCTCCTCGCTTCGCCCCTCGTCCTCGCGGCGATCGCCCGTGCCGAGGAGCCGGAGGGAAAGGATCTCGTCGCGCTCCGCTCGGTGGTACTCGGGGACACGCCGGCGGACCGCTTCGGGCGTGGGGGGCGCGTTGCGGCCAGCGCCGAAGCCAGGCTTCTCGAACGAAACGGAACCCGCGTCCTCGTCTCGGCGCCGGCGTGGGGAACGGCTCCCGCGGCGCGCGGCTGGGCCGACTCCTCGGCGTTCTTCGTCCTCGACGATCCGCTCGAGCCGCTCGAGCGGCTCGTCGGCAACGCGCGCCTCCTCCTGGAGGCGAACGACCGGCCGGTCCTCGCGGCCGCCTACCTGCACGAGGTCACGCGGCGCGACGCTTCGCGCATCGAGGCCTGGGAGCTCCTCGGCCGCGCCGGCGAGCTTCTGGCCGCCACGGCACGGCCCGGGGAGGAAGGCCGGGAGCCGGCCTCGGTCGCGCTCGCCCGAGTCTGGGGCGTGACGCTCGTTCCGAACGGGGACCGGAGCGGGTATCGGTACGACGGGGCGGCCTACAGGCGCCTGATCGCCCTGGCCCCTCCCGCGGAAACGGCCGAACGCGCGCGCCTTCGCCTCCTGACGGCCTGCGGGCCGGTCGTGAATCCGCAAGCGCCCGCCGACGCCGACGCCGCTTCGCGTCGTGAGCGCGATCTGGCCGAGTTTCTCGCCTCGTTTCCGGCGTCCCCGCGCCGTGTCGCTTTTCTCCTCGAGCGCGCGCGCCTTCTGTCGTGGCTCGCCGAGGGCGCCGCTCGCCGGGGGGACCGCGAGACCTCCGGCAATTACCGCGACGGCGCGATCGAGGCCGCCTCGGAGGTCACGGCCACGGCGCCCGATGCGGCGCGCCGCCGCGCGGCCGACCGGCTCGTCGCGCGTCTCACGAAGTCCCTTCCCCGCAAGATCGTCTCGGACAAGCCCGTGGTCTCCTCTTCCGGGCTGCGGGCCCAGTTCGTCGCAAAAGGCCGTGCCACGCTGCTCGTGGTGACGCGGCCGGACGGAAAGGACGCCATCCAGCCTTACACCGTCGTCGGCGCGGATCCCGCCAGCCTCGCCTTCGATTCCACGGGCAGGAAGCTCGTGTGGGACGAGGCGCCCGCTGCCGGCCGCCGCCGGACGCGGCTTCTCGACCTCACCCGGGCGCAGGTGATCGACCCGGCCGCCTCCGCCGAGCCCGAGCTCCTCCCGGTGGGCGCTGCCGGCCCCTCGAGCGGGCCCGGGCCGGGAGAGGACCGATACACGACGTCGCTCGGCTTCTCGCCGGACGGCCGCCTCCTCCTCGTCGTCTCCGAGGGGTTCACGCCCGACGGCGTGCGCATTCCGAAGCGGCACGTGCTCTGCGACACGGAGGGGACGCACCGGCCGGTTCTCGTGGACCGCCCCTACTCGGCTCCGGGCGTCGTGGACTGGAACCGGCTCCAACAGATGACCGAGCGCCTGAGCGGATAATCGTCTCGGATGAAGCGCACGCGGCAAGACCATCCGGAAAACGAAGACCGGAGGCTGCGGAGAAAATCCGCGGCCTTTCGCTTGAAGCACGACGTGGGCAAGGCGCTCCGCTGGAGCGCGCCGGATGAGCGCGAAACGAACCCTGACGAATTGCGCGCGCGGCTCGTGGCAGACCTTCTGCCCCGCACGACAGGCGGCGGCGCGAGTCGCGACGTTCTGGAAAGTTTCTTCGAGTGGAAGCGGGACGAAGGGCCGTTGTTCGCGAGCGGCGACCCGGATCTGGAGGCGGTCGAGCGGGCCATGACCGTCGTGGGCCGCCTCGCCTCCCGCCTTCCTCCATTCGAAGGATCTTCTCTCCTCTCCCTCGATGAAGAGTCACTCGTGGCTCTCGACGAAGCCTGCCTCGAGGCGTCGCGGGCGTGCACCGCGTTCTACCGCCGTGTCGCCGTCGACGACGGCCCGGAGATCGTCCGGCCACTCGGAGCCCGCCCGTGACGGTCCGGGGCCCGCGCGTCCTCGTCGTCGACGATCAGTCGAAGACCGCGGACTTTCTGCGGCGCCATGCGCCGGATCTCGTCCTGCTCGGCCCCTCGGCCGAGAAGGCCTGGGCGGGAAGCTGGCCGGAGACGGAGGCGGCGCTCGCGCGCGCGGGCCGGCTTCCGGATCTCGTCGTCCTGGACCTGAGGTTCGACGTCCCCGACGAGGAGCTGCTGCCCGACCGCCTCCCGCTCGGCGAGACCGCGGCGGGGAAGCGCGACCGGCGCGACCGGCGCGATCGGCAGGGCCTTTTCATCCTGGAGCGCCTGCGCCACCGCGATAGGGACCTGCCCGTCGTGCTCACGACGGCTCACGAGGAGATCCCGTTCGAGGACGAAGCCCGCCGGCTTCGTGCCGACGCGTTCACGTATACGGTGGGCGAGGACGAGGTCACGGGCGAGGGGCTCGTGCGCCTCGTGCGCCGCGTCCTCGAAGAGCGCGAGTCGCCTCTTTCGACGGGACGGTTCTTCTGGGGCCGCGGGGCCGCGATGAGGGACCTGCGGCGGCGGATCGCCTCTCTCGCGCCCACCCCCCTGCCGCTCCTGCTCACCGGGCCGACGGGCTCCGGCAAGAACTTCCTCGTGAAAGAGGTCATCCATCCGCTCTCGTCGCGCGAAGGGCCGCTCGTCTCCTTCGACTGTGCGACGGTGCCGGAGACGCTTCTGCAGGCCGCGCTCTTCGGCTCCGTGCGCGGCTCGTACACGGGATCGGTCGCGGACCGCCCGGGGGTCTTCGAGGCGGCGGCGGGTGGAACGCTTTTTCTCGACGAGATCGAGAACCTCTCCTCCGACGCGCAGAAGGCCCTCCTGACGGCGCTCAACGACGGCGTCGTGCGACGCGTGGGGGCCACGGCCGTCATGCCGCACACGGCGCGCATCGTGGCCGCGTCCAACGCGGACCTGAGAAAGCGCGTCGCGGACGGCCTCTTCCGCGCAGACCTCCTGATGCGCCTCAACCCCGCGCTCGCGCTCGAGCTGCCGCCGCTGTCCGCGCGCCGCGAGGACCTCGAGGACCTGGCCGACGACTTCGCCGCGACGTTCTTCTCGGACCCGGTTCATCGTCAGGAGATCGCCGCGCAGGTACGCGCAGCCGGAGGGGCGGAGCCGGACCGGGAAGACACGTTCGAGCTCGCGCGGGGCGAGGACGAGGTCTCGCGGAGCCGGTCCCCGGTCGTGTTCGCCCTGCCGCGGAAGGGCTGGCAGGCGATCGCCCGTCATCCCTGGCCCGGAAACGTGCGGCAATTCTCGATGGTCCTCGCCGATCTCCTCGCGGCCACGCTGTACGGCCGGACCGCGGCGGCGAAGCATCGGTCCGGCCGCGTCGTCTTCACGATAGACCCGCGGCTGCTGTTCGATCTGCTGGCCGAGGCGCGACAGGAAGACGTGCCTTCGGCCGGCGAGGTCTTCGCGCTTCCACGCCCGAAGGTGGACAGCGTCGAGAGTTTCCGGCGCGAGCTCGAGCGTTCCGCGTTCCGCCAGGTCTTTCGCGAGTGCGAGGGCGACTTCGCGCGAATGGCCGAGCGCGTGACGGGATCCGCGGCCGACGAGCGGGCCGTGCGGCTGCGTTTCAACAAGCTCGGCCTCTCGGCGCGCCGCGAAGCGTGACGATGCTGCTCGCGATCCTGCCGGTCCTCCTCGCCAACCTTCCGAGGCCGGCGGGGGACTGCGCCGACGACGCCGCGGCTCTCGCGGGCCAGGCGGAAGCGCTCGTTGCGGAGGGGACGCCTCTCCCCGAGAACCTCGCCGAAGCACGGGATTTCGTCCGGCGCGCGCGCCTCGCGTCTCCGTCCCTCGCTCTCGCGTTGCGCGGCGCCGACCTCGCGGCGGCCGCGGGAGACAACGACGACGAGGCACGTCTTCTCGAGATCGCCGCAAAGGAAGCTCCGGAGCTTCTCTCGCCCGCCGAGCGCCTCGTGCTCGCGCGGCAGGCCGAAGCGCGCGGCGACCGGCGCGGGGCGATCCTCCAGTACGGCCACGTCCTGACGGCGCTTCAGAGGCGCGCGCGGTCGGGAGCGGACTGGATCGGCGAAAACATCCGTCGACTGGATGCCGAGGACGAGGCGCGAAGGCTTCCGGCCCGCCCCGGGTTCGCCCCGCCATCCGTGGACGCCCGCCGTGCCTTCGCCGACGGCAAGACTGCCCTGAGGCGCGGGGCGAACGAGCCGGCACGCGAGGCGTTCCGAAAAGCCCTCCGGCTCTCTCCCGGATACTCGGAAGCCGCCCTCGCGCTCGGGAGCGTCGAGGAGCGGGGCGGCCGCGCGGCCGAGGCGGCGGCGGCGTATCGGACGGCCCTCGCAGCGGACCCCGACGGCTTCGAGGCGCTCGTCGCCCTCTCGAATCTCCTGTGGAACGAGCCGGACCGCCCGGCAAAGGAGGAGTCGCTCGCGCTCCTCGACCGCGCCGTCGCACTCAGGCCGGACTTGCCGCGCCTCCAGCGCGAGGCTGCGAACCGGTGGGCGGCCTGGGGCGACCCCGCGCGTGCCCTCGAGCGGCTCGACGGGTGGTGGACGCTCGCGTCGACCGCGGAGCGCGAGGAAGCCGGCGCCTTCCGCGAGCGGCTTCGCGCCCGCCTGGCGCGGAACTCGGGCCCCGAGCCGATCGTTCTCGGATCGGATCCTTCCTCTCCTGCCGTGGGAGCGTTCCGCCTCGCGCAGGTCTACGCCGGAAGGTCCGAAGCGCGAGACTGGCGTGCCGCGGAGGCCCAGCTCGCGGAAGCCGAGCGCCTCGATCCCGGCTTCGTGCCGGCCCTCGAGCTCGACGCCGCGCTCCGCGAGCGGCGGGACGACCTCGCGGGCGCCGAGGAGCTTCTCAGGCGCGCCGTCGCGATCGACCCGGCGCGCGCGGCCGCGTGGGAGCGCCTGGGGGAGCTCCTCGGCCGCCAGGCGGGCCGCGCGCGCGACGCCGAGACCGCCTGGGAGCATGCCGACCAGGCCGGTTCTCGCGAGGCGCTTTTCGCGCTCGCCCGGATCGCCTCGGGCGAGGGGCGTTCCTGGCGCGCCGCCTCGCTCTACCGGCGCTACCTCGCGGAAGCGGCCGGAGGCGTCCATGCCGAGGAGGCGCGGGCGGCCCTGGAGCGCGAGGAAAGGCGGCAGGTGACCCTGCGAGGCGCCGCGCTCGGCGCGGCCGCGTGCCTCCTTCTCGCTGGCGGCCTCGCGTGGGCGAGGCGGCGCACGGGACTCACGCTCGGGGAGTGGCTGAGGCGAGATCCGGGCGCGACGCGCGACGCGCGCGCGGTGGCGGGCCGCCTCTCTCACGAGGCGTTCAAGCACGGCGGCCTGCTTCTCGGCGAGGCGGTGGAACGCCTGGACGAGGGCAAAGGTCTCGCCGAGGCCGCGCCGCTCCTCGTCGGGCGCTTCTACGGGACCTCGGGCGCACCGGGGCTCCTGGCGGAAGCGCGACGGGCGCTTTCCGACCTCGAGTCGGTGGGGCGCCGCCGAGGCGCGCGGCTGAACCTCCGATTCAAGGACCCTCTCCTTTCCCGCGTCTGCCGGTCTCTCGAAGTTCTCGACGGGGCCGCGCGCGATCTCGCACGACTCGCGGATGAGGGCTCTCTCCCTCCGCGCAGGCTCGAGAAGCTGGGCCGGGCTCTCCGCCAGGCGGCCTCGGTGCTCAATCCGCGGACCGCTCAGCTCCTGACCGCGACCCTCGACACGGCGGGCTGCACGGAAGTCCGGTTCGATCGCCTCGCGTCCCTCCTCGCGAGCGTCGCGCGCGAGAACGACGCGGCGGCGCCGCCGCTGGCGGGTCTGGGGCTCTTCGGAGCCGCGGCCGAAGGAAGACCGGTGCGCGTCCGCGTCCCGGAGGAGGACTGGTCCACGCTCTGGCGAAATCTCTTCGCGAACGCCCTGCAGGCGCCGCGCCTGGCGCTCCTCGCCGAGGAACGGCGGGATCCCGTGACCGGGCAGGCCCTCGCGCGCTTCGTGCTCTTCGACGGGGATCCGAGGCTTCTCACGGCCGAGATGATTCGTGGACGGGCCGCCGAGCGGGGCCTCGGGATCGTCGCGGACCTGGTCCGACGCTGGGACGGCCTCGTGGACGTGACGCCGGGAACGGGGGAGTTCACCAAAGGCGTCGCAGTCGAGTTCGCGGCCGTGGAGGAGGCCGCGTGAGCGCGCCGCGCAGGGTCCTGGTCGTTGAGGACGGCTCGGAATACGTGGACGGCTTCGAGCGGCTCACGGCCGCGCGGTGCCTCGACGCGGTCTTCACGCGGGCGAGAGACCTCGAGTCGGCACGCGCGGCTCTCGCGGCCGAGCGGCCGGAGGCGGTCTTCCTCGACGTCGTCTTCGACCGCACCCCGGAGGTCTCCCTCGCGGGGGACGCGGAGTCGCTCGTGGCACGGTTCGGCGGAGATCGCGCCCGGGCCGTGCTCCATCTCGCGACGCACCAGGGCTTCTACATCCTCGACGCGCTCGCGCCGATGCTCGAAAGCGTGCCGGTCATCCTCGCGTACGACTTCGCCGTCGAGCCGCAGCGGCTCGAGGCCCTGCGGCGGCGCGTCCCGCGGCTGTCGGGCCTCGAGGACGGGGCGTCGATCTCCCTTGCTCTCGAGAGGATGCTCGCGGCCTCCTGAGATGCGCCCGAGCCGAGCGGGATCCCCGGACGAGGTCCCGCTCCCTGCCAACATGCAGTCAGGGGCGATCAAGAAAAAGCGGGCGGCCGAAGCCGCCCGCCTGCCCCGACCGGGGAGAAGGTCAGTTGATGTTTCCGGCCATGCTGAAGACCGCCGGCTGGCATCGCCGAGAGGCTCGCGGCCGTCGCCGCCGAACTGGAACGCCGGAGCGTAGCCGGCGATGAACGACGTCCAGCCGAGGGCGGTCGTGGCCGGGTTCGTCCCCTCAAATCTCGCGGAACACGAACCGCTTGAGAACCTGAATCCGCTCCGACGCGTGTGAGGGGTCCATGAGCCAGATGGCGCCCGCGACCGACGAGAGGAGCGAATTACCGTCCTGCGGCGTGAAGCAGAAGCCCACGACCTCTCGCCCCTTGTCCGCGACGGCGAGGGTGGGTGTCGAGATGACGGTCTGCGAGAGGATGCGCCCGTAATAGCCGTGGTCGCGGCCGAAGGAGAAGACTTCGTTCGCGCTCTTTCTCTCGGTCAGAGCGACGAGCGGGTTTTCCTTGAGGCGCTCGACGACCGTTTTCTTGTCGATCGGCTTCGAGAGCTCGAAGTTGAACCACACGGAGTGCATGTACTGGGTGTTCAGCTTCAGGGCCGACG
>DATGDV010000059.1:0-2557 GCA_035310685.1 Thermoanaerobaculia bacterium | reverse complement strand
CGGGGTATCTGCAAGGTCCTCGGACGGGGCGGTGGATCGCTAGATCGCGGCGGGCTCCGTCAGCTTGTAGCTCTGGAGGACGCGGGCGTAGTTCGCGCGCTCGTAAGCTGCAGGATCCGGGCACGAGCGGAGGTTCATGCTGCCCCTCATCTGGGACAGCGATTCGTACTCGTGCTCCTCCAGGAACCGCACGACGTCCGCACGCACTTCGGCGAGCGCCTTCGGGCCGCGCAGAAGGAGAGCCGAGACCATCTGGACGGCATCGGCGCCGGCCATGATCGCCTTGACTGCGTCGCGCGCGTCGTGGACGCCGCCCGTCACCGCGAGGGACGCCTTCACGCGCCCGGAAAGGAGCGCCAGCCACCTCAGGCGCAGGAGCAGCTCGTCGTGCGTCGAGAGCCTGAGCGCGGGCGTGACGTCCAGGGTCTCGGGATCGATGTCGGGCTGGTAGAAGCGATTGAAGAGGACGAGACCGTCCACGGACATCGCGTCGAGCTCGGACGCGAACGAGCCGAGCGACGAGAAAAACGGCGACAGCTTCACGGCGACGGGGATCCTCACGGCGGCCTTGACGGACCGCACGATCTCGAGAAACCGCCGCTCGAGGGAGAATCCGGGCTCGCCGTCGTGCGCGCCGAGGTCGTAGAGGTTCAGCTCGATCGCGTCGGCCCCGGCCTGGGCGATGCGGGTCGCGAACGTGACCCATCCGCCCGGCGTGGCGCCGTTCAGCGACGCGATCACGGGAATGCGCACGGCCGCCTTGAGGCGGCGGACCTGGTCGAGATACCGCTCGGGGCCGAGCAGGAACGCCTCGGGCTCCGGGAAATACGTGAGGGCTTCCGGGTAAGAGCCCGAGACGACCTCCATCTGCCGGATCGTGCCGACCTCCTCGCGTGTGATCTGCTCCTCGAACAGGGAATGCATGACGATCGCGCTGGCGCCGGCATCCTCGAGGCGGCGGACGAGATCCAGATCGTCGACCATCGGCGAGGCGCCCGGCATGAACGGGTGGGGAAGCGTCAGACCGAGATAGCGGGTCGTGAGGTCCATCGTCGTCTCCTCAGGCCTTCACGCGCGGCGTCGGGATGGGCGCGGCGGGAATCTTCGCGGGCGTGGGCGGAACACCCGCCTTGCCCAGCGTCAGTTTCGCGAGGTTCTCGTACACCTGGAAGCGGTTCTTCACCTCGCGCTCGGCCTTCGCGAGGAGGGTCTGGAAGCGCTGCGCGTCCTGCTGCTCGACCATGCGGAAGCGCGCCTCGTTTCGCATGAACTGCGCGATCGAGCTCTTGATCTGCGCCGTGTCCATGAGGAGCGGCGTCTCGCCCGTCGCGATGCGGCGGGGGTCGAACCGGTACAGCGGCCAGTAGCCTGACTCGGAAGCGAGCTTCTGCTGGTCGAGGCTGAACCCGAGGTCGTAGCCGTGCGCGATGCACGGGCTGTACGCGATGACGATCGACGTGCCGGGATAGCTCTCGGCATCGAGGAGGGCCCGGACGGTCTGGGCGTCCTTCGCGCCGAAGGCGACGTGCGCGACGTAGACGTTTCCGTACGTCATCGCGAGCATGCCGAGGTCCTTTTTCGGAATCGCCTTGCCCTTGGCCGCGAACTTGGCGGCCGCGCCGAGCGGCGTCGCCTTCGACTGCTGGCCGCCGGTATTGGAGTAGACCTCGGTGTCGAGGACGAGGATGTTGACCTTGCGCCCCGACGCGAGGACGTGGTCGAGCCCGCCGTAGCCGATGTCGTAGGCCCAGCCATCGCCGCCCACGATCCAGACGCTCTTCTTCACGAGCGAATCGGCGATGAGGAGAAGCCGCCGGGCTTCGGGGGAGTCCGTACCCTTCAGCGCGGCCCGGAGCGCGAGAACCCGCTCGCGCTGGGCGGCGATCTCGCCCTCCGTCTCCTGTGAAGCCATCAGGAGCTCGTCGGCGAGCGCCTCGCCCACGACGCGCGGAGCCAGCGCTTTCAGGAGCGTCCGCGCCTGGTCCTGGAGCGAGTCCAGAGCCAGGCGGAATCCGAGCCCGAACTCCGCGTTGTCCTCGAAGAGCGAGTTCGACCAGGCGGGACCGCGGCCTTCCGCGTTCGTCCGGTAGGGAGTGGTCGGAAGGTTGCCGCCGTAGATCGAGGAGCAGCCGGTCGCGTTCGCGATGAGCGTGCGGTCGCCGAAGAGCTGCGTGATGAGCTTGATGTAAGGCGTCTCGCCGCATCCGGAGCAGGCGCCCGAGAACTCGAAGAGCGGCTGGAGGAACTGGGCGCCCTTCACGTCGAGGCGCACCTTCGTGCGGTCCGCTTCGGGCAGGTCGAGGAAGAACGCGAAGTTGGCGCGCTCGGCGTCGCGCAGGGGCTTCTGGGGCGCCATGTCGAGCGACTTATGCTTCGGGTTCGCCTTGTCCTTCGCGGGGCACACGGCGACGCAGAGCGTGCAGCCCGTGCAGTCTTCCGGCGCGACCTGGACCGTGTAGGCCTTTCCCGCGTACTCGGGGCCCTTGTACGGGACCGACTTGTACGTTCCGGGCGCGCCCCCGAGCTTCGCCGGGTCGAAGACTTTCACGCGGATCGC
>DATGDV010000058.1:0-3400 GCA_035310685.1 Thermoanaerobaculia bacterium | reverse complement strand
CATCGGAATCGCCGTCGCGGTCGCCGCGCTCGCGGGGTTCCTGCTGTTCTCGCGCCGCGGGTCGGCCGCGCCGAAATTCCGGAAGGCGAAGGTCGATCGGGGAGAGGTCGTCGCCACGGTGACGGCGACGGGGACGCTCTCCGCCGTGACGACCGTACAGGTGGGCAGCCAGGTCTCCGGAATCATCGCGAAGCTTCACGTCGACTTCAATTCGAAGGTCGTGAAGGGACAGCTTCTGGCCGAGCTCGATCCGACGCCGTTCCTGCAGACCGTCGAGCAGAGGCGCGCGGATCTCGAGAAGGCGAAGGTCGAGCTGAGAAACTCGGAGATCTCGCTCGTGCGCGCGAAGAGCCTGAACGCGCAGCAGCTCCTCGCGCAGTCGGACCTCGATGCCGCGCAGACGACGCGGGATTCGGCTGCGGCCACGGTCTCGCAGGCGCAGGCGGCGCTGAAGCAGGCCGAGACGAACCTGTCGTATACGAAGATCACGTCGCCCATCGATGGAGTCGTCGTGAGCCGGCAGTACGACGTCGGCCAGACGGTGGCCGCGTCGTTCCAGGCTCCGGTTCTCTTCACGATCGCGCAGGACCTGACGAAGATGCAGGTGCTCACGAACATCGACGAGGCGGACGTGGGCCGTATCAAGGTCGGGCAGGTCGCCAACTTCACCGTGGACGCGTTCTCCGACCTGACTTTCAAGGGAACGGTCTCGCAGATACGGCTCTCGCCGCAGACGGTCCAGAACGTCGTGACGTATCCCGTCATGCTCGACGTGCCGAACGCCGACCTCAAGCTCATGCCGGGCATGACGGCGAACGTCCAGATTCCCGTGGAGGACCGCAAGGACGTCCTGCGCGTGCCGAACGCGGCGCTGCGCTTCCGACCGGACAACGCCGATCTCGTCCCCGAGGCGCGGAAGGACAAGGCGAAAGGCGCGCCTTCCGCGTCGACTTCGTCGCCGGCCGCCCCGGAAACGGGGTCGATGGCGCCGCCTGCGGGCACCCCGCCGAGCGGCGGCCGCCCCGGCGGCGCAGGGGGCCGCGGGCCAGGCGGGCGTCCGGGCGGAGGCTCGGGAACGCGGCCGGGAGGCACCGGTGTCGGTACGCTCTACGTCGAGGTTCCGAACACGGGCGGGAAGCTGAGGCCCGTGACGGTGAGGACGCTGATCACGGACGGCAACCTGACGGCGATCCAGACGAACGACCTCAAGGAAGGCGACGAGATCATCGTGAGCCTCGCGACGGCCCGCGCGGGACTGCCGGGCGGAGGAACGGGCGCGCCGGGCGGCGGGCGCCGTCCGTTCTGAGGGCTCGCGGCCCATGGCGAGTCCCGTCATCGAGCTCGAAAACCTCACGCGCGTCTACCGGATGGGCGGGTCCGAGGTCCGCGCGCTCGACGGCATCACGCTGCAGGTCATGCCGGGTGAATTCCTGGCGGTCATGGGCCCGTCGGGGTCGGGCAAGTCCACGTTCATGAACATCGTGGGCTGCCTCGACCGGCCGACCTCGGGCCGTTACGTCCTCGAAGGAGTCGACGTCTCGGGCCTGGACCGCGACGCGCGCGCGAGCATTCGCAACGACAAGATCGGGTTCGTGTTCCAGAACTTCAACCTGCTTTCACGGACGAACGCGCTGGAGAACGTCGAGCTTCCGCTCCTGTATTCGAGGAAGTCGAAGATCACCGAGGACGAGGCGCGCGACAAGGCGATGCGGTGCCTCGAGCGCGTGGGCCTCAAGGATCGCTGGGACCACACGTCGGCCCAGCTCTCGGGCGGGCAGCAGCAGCGCGTCGCGATCGCGCGGAGCCTCGTGAACGACCCGGCGATCCTCCTCGCGGACGAGCCCACCGGAAACCTCGACTCGAAGACCTCGATCGAGGTCATGGCGATCTTCCAGGATCTGAACGACGAGGGAAAGACCGTGGTCCTGATCACGCACGAGCCGGACATTTCCGAGTACGCCAGGCGCATCGTCACGTTTCGCGACGGGAAGGTCCTCGCCGACGATCCCGTGGCGAAGAGGCGGCGCGCGGCCCGCCCCCCGGCGCCGGAGGGAGCGACGCCGTGACGAAGACCGGAAACATCCTGAGGGTCGCGTTTCGCGCGCTCTCGCGCAACAAGCTGCGCTCCCTGCTGACGGCCCTCGGCATCATCATCGGCGTCGCGTGCGTGGTCGCGACGATCGGGATCGGCGAGGGAGCACGGCTGCAGGCCGAGAACCAGCTCAGGTCGCTGGGAACGAATTTCCTCATGATCTTCCCCGGCACGACGACGTCTTCCGGAGCGAGGGCCGGATGGGGCTCGAGCTCCAAGCTCTCGTCGGACGACGTCGAGGCTCTCCGGCGCGAGGTGGAGAGCGTCGCATACGTGTCGGCGACGATCCGCACGGTCGCGCAGGTGATCTACGGCAACCAGAACTGGTCGACGTCGATTCAGGGCGGCGAAGTCGACTGGCCGCTCATCCGCTCCTGGAACGTCGCGCAGGGCCAGTTCTTCACGGACCAGGACAACCGCTCGGCGAGCAAGGTGTGCGTGATCGGGCAGACGGTGAAGACGAATCTCTTCGGCGACGAGGACCCGGTCGGCAGGACGATCCGCATCAAGAACATCCCGTTCAAGGTCGTGGGCGTCCTCGAGTCGAAGGGCGGATCCACGATGGGACAGGACCAGGACGACATCGTCATCGCCCCTTACCAGACCGTCCGCAAGAAGATCATGGGCACGACCGCCGTCGGAGCGATCCTCGCGTCGGCGGCCTCGAACGAGCTCGTTCCCCGGGCCCAGGAGGAGATCACCGCGCTGCTCAGGCAGCGCCACCGCATCAACAAGGCCAGCGGCCAGGACGACGACTTCATGATCCGCTCCCAGACGGAGATGCTCCAGCAGGCCGAGGAGCAGAGCCGCACGATGAGCGCGCTCCTCTGGTCGATCGCGGGGGTCTCGCTGCTCGTGGGCGGAATCGGGATCATGAACATCATGCTCGTCTCGGTGACGGAACGGACGCGCGAGATCGGCGTGCGCATGGCGATCGGCGCGAAAGGCGGCGACATCCGCGCACAGTTCCTCGTCGAGGCGGTCGTCCTCGCGATCACGGGCGGAGCGGTGGGGATCGCGCTCGGCGTCGGGATCCAGCGCACGGTCGCGCGGTTCGCGGGCTGGCCCGTCTCCGTCCAGCCGCAGGCGATCTGGCTCGCGTTCCTGTTCTCGGCTCTCGTCGGGATCACGTTCGGCTTCTATCCGGCCCTGAAGGCGTCGAGGCTCGATCCGATAGAGGCGTTGCGATATGAATGAACGCGGGGGCCCGGGGGCGCCCGACAGGTAAGCCCCCGGAGAGCCCAGCCGGCTGGATCCGATCGAGGCCCTGCGATACGAGTGAACCGGAAAACCGCGCTAACCTCTCCC
>DATGDV010000057.1:0-2104 GCA_035310685.1 Thermoanaerobaculia bacterium | reverse complement strand
CGCGCGCGTTCACCGCCAGGAGCGTCCCTTCCGCGTCGCGGATGACGCCGCGCCGCGGGGCGAGCTCGACCGTGCGCTCCTGCTGCTTCCGGGCGCGGCGCTGGAACTCGTCCCGCCTCAGGACCTGCAGGTCCACGAGCCGCACGAAGAGGACGAGGATCCAGAGACCGACCCCCGCGAGCAGGAACAGGGCGCGGCGATCCGGACGCGGGGCGGTGCTCATCGAGCGGCCTTTTCCGGCGGGACCGCCGGAGACGGCGCGGCCTTCTCGGGAGCGGGGCCGGCCGGGGAAAGAGCCGCGTCCTTCACGAGGATGACCTGGTCGAGCGTGGGCGGCACGAGTCCCAGCGTGCCACGCGCGATCCGCTCCACGCGCTGGAGGGCCACGGCCTGGGCCCGGTCCATCTCGAGCACGTGTCTTCTTTCGAGGAGCGTCTCGCGCATGCGCGCGAGGGTGGCGAGCTGGTAGCCGAGCCGCACCGTCTCGAGGTTCGCCCAGATCGCGAGGAACAGGACGACCGCCGGCGGAACCGCCGCGAGCGCGAGAGCGACGAGCTCGCGCGTCCGCCGCCGGTCGCGCTCCCGTACGAGATAGACGTTTTCGACCGGACGGCGGACGGCGTACGCCATGGGCTCGGCCTACCCTTGAGGCGTGAGCGGACCGGCTCCGTCCTCGGCGACCCGCTCCAGAACGCGCATCCGCGCCGAGCGCGCCCGGGGATTCCCGCCGAGCTCGGCGAGCGACGGCCGGACGGCCTTGCGCGTGACGAGCGCCATGACGCGGCGCCGCGAGCAGACGCACACGGGGAACGAGGGCGGGCACGTGCACCCCGCCGTGTGGCGCTGGAACGCGCGCTTGACGATGCGGTCCTCGAGAGAGTGATACGAGAGCACCGTGAGGCGCGCGCCGAGGGCGAGGCGCGCGATGGCGTCGTCGAGGAACCGCTCGAGCTCGACGAGCTCGCGATTCGTCGCGATGCGCAGGGCCTGGAAGACGCGGGTCGCGGGATCCTTGTGCCTCTCGCGCCGCGGCCCGAGGACCTTCAGCACGAGTCGCCTCATCTCGCCGGTCGTCCGGATCGGAGAAGTCTTCCGAGCTTCCACCACCGTACGGGCGATCTGTCCCGCCATGCGCTCCTCCCCCCATTCGCGGAAGATCCGCGTCAGCTCTTCTCGAGAGGCCGTCGCCACGAGGTCGGCGGCCGTCGGTCCGTCGGCGCCCATGCGCATGTCGAGCGGGCCTTCCTTCATGAACGAGAACCCCCGCTCCGCGCGCTCGAGCTGCAGCGTCGAGACGCCGAGATCGGCGAGGATTCCGTCCACGCGCGCGAGGCCGAGGCGGTCGAGGTGCCGCGCGAGATCCTCGTGGCGCCCCTCCACGACGACGAGGCGCGTTCCGAAGGCGGCAAGCCTCTCCTTCGCGAGGCGCAGGGCCTCGGGATCACGGTCGATGCCGACGACGCGCACCTCGGAAGAGGCCTCGAGGAGCGCTTTCGCGTGGCCGCCGAGGCCGAGCGTCGCGTCCACGTAGACGCCGCCGCGCTCCGGCCGGAGCGCCGCGACGACCTCCCGGAGCAGGACCGGGACGTGAACCGCTCCGGTGTCGGCCACGGCGCGTCAGACGAGATGGCGGGCGAGTTCGTCGTAGTCCTCATCGGTGATCGTGGCCGAGCGCAGGTTCTTGAGATGTTTCGCGCGATCGACGAGCTTCAGGTGGTCGGTCTGCCCGAGAACGAGCGCATCGCCCTCGAGCGACGAGACCTCGCGCAGGAGAGACGGAACGAGGAGCCGGCCCTGGGCGTCCATGCGCGCCACCTGCCCGAACGTGTTGAGACGCTCCTGGAACTTCGCCTTCGCGCGGTGGATCGCGGGCATCGCAGCGAGCTTCTCCTCGAGGGCGTTCCAGACGGGCATCGGAAAGATCAGAACGTCGACACCCGAAATGGACGTCAGGAAGAACTCGGGGCCGAACGTCTCCTCGATCGGCGCGCGGAAGACGGAGGGGACCTTGAAACGGCCTTTCTCGTCCACCGTCGTTTCCGCGCTGCCTCGAAGGCGGTCCATAATCTTCCTCTGGGTCGAAAGCCCACGTTGGCGTCACGAA
>DATGDV010000056.1:0-4155 GCA_035310685.1 Thermoanaerobaculia bacterium | reverse complement strand
GCTCGCGCCACCGTCGAACGTCGTCCCGTAGAAGTTCCCGTCGGTCGCCTGGATGAGGCCCGCATAGGGGTGCGCCCCTTCGATCCTTTTGAACGAGTAGAGCGTCGTCAGCTCCCCCGCGGGCGTGATCTTGAAGATGGTTCCCAACCCGAACACGCCGCCTCCTCCCGTCGTCCCGTAGAAGTTCCCGTCGGTCGCCTGTGCCAGGCCTGCACCCGAACCCGACCCGTCGGGGAACCCCACGAAAGAGTAGAGGATGGTCAGCTCCCCGGCCGGCGTGATCTTGAAAACGGTCCCGGCTCCGTTCGCGCCGCCCCCTCCCGTCGTCCCGTAGAAGTCCCCGTCGGTACCCTGGACCAGGGGGGCACCCGGACTCGACCCGACGGGAAACCCCGCGAACGAGTGGAGCGTCGTCAGCTCCCCCGTGGGCCTTATCTTGAAGACCGTCCCGTAGCCGCTCGCGCCGCCCCCTGGCGTCGTCCCGTAGAAGTCCCCGTCGCTCACCTGGACCAGGGGCCCGCGCGGAAAAGCTCCATCGTTCCCCGCGAAGGAGTAGAGCGTCGTCAGCTCCCCCGCCGGCGTAATCTTGAAAACCGTCCCGTAGCTGCCCGCGCCGCCTCCTCCCGTCGTCCCGTAGAAGTCCCCGTCGCTCCCCTGGACCAGGCCGGCGTCCGGACCCGCCCCGGCGGGAAACCCCGCGAACGAGTGGAGCGTCGTCAGCTCCCCCGCGGGCGTGATCTTGAAGACCGTCCCGTAGCCGTTCGCGCCGCCCCCGTGTGTCGTCCCGTAGAAATCCCCATCGCTCCCCTGGACCAGGACGGCTGAGGGAAACGAGGGAATCTCAAACCCGCGTAAGACCGTGTACGACTGGGCCGCGGCAGGGGCCGCCGCGATCGACATGGCACAGACGGCGGCCGACAGAAGGACGTGACCGCGAGCGGGAAGTGCTTTGACGCCCATCGACGAGAGGACTCCGGGCGGAATCGGAATCAACGTATGTCGCGCCGCACCAAGAAGACCTGATGCAGTTGTATGGCGAGGCGGAAAGAGGCTGAACCGAGATGCGTTCGAAGTGCTTCTGTGAAATCGAATGAGGATGGTGCGCCCGTCCGGATTCGAACCGGAGGCCTTCAGATCCGGAGTCTGACGCTCTATCCAGCTGAGCTACGGGCGCGCGCCGATTCGAAGAAGATGTTTGGGGTGGAAGACGGGGGTCGAACCCGCGACATTCGGAACCACAATCCGACGCTCTACCGACTGAGCTACTCCCACCTCACTCGATCGGACCGGCGAGGATAGCAGAATCGCCGGCGTCAGAGCCTCGCCAGGGAGGCGATCGTGCGCTCGATCTGGGCGAGATGGCGGCGCTCGTGGCGCCCGAGGAAGACGAGCCACTGGTACATGTCGAGCGTTCCGAGTCGCAGGTGCGGGGCGGCGACTTTCTCGAGCGCCCAGCCGTCGGCCTCCGCCATCGCGTGCCGGAGGCTTTCCCGGGAGAGGGCGAGCGCGGCGAGCGCCTCGGACATGGAGAGCACGGACTTCGGATCCACGATTTCCGGCGCGGTCTGCTTTTCGTTCAGCCGGTCCAGCGCGGGGCCGTCGAGGCAGCCGAGGATCGGCGCGACGGAGGTCTCGCGCTCGAGTCCCTCGCCTTTCGCTCGTCCCACGCTCTTGGCGACTCTCTTCGCGACTCCGGGCTCGACGAGCGACAGATGCGTCAGGATCTCGTCGACACTCCAGGCCCCGGGCGAAGGGCGGCGCGCCGCCTCTTCCGGAGACAGGGGCGCGACCGCCCGGATGACGGCGGCGCGCGTCTCGTCGAGAAAAGCGGCGATCTCGGCCATCCGGGGATGCACCGCGTCATTCTATTGATCGCGCGCCCTCGAGGCGAGCCCGACAACTCCGTCCCCAGCCGCGCGGAGCGGCGCCCGAGGACGCTCCGCACGGATCTTCACTGGAGCTTTCGGTCAGATCGCGATGATGCCGGTGCGAAGCAGGTACGCGAAGGCTTTCCGCTGCTCCTCGTCGAGCATCGCGTGGACGCGTTGGAGCGCCTTCGCCTGCGCGTCGGCGAGCCGTGTGGCGCTGGTGACACGCGCGGCGCCGGCCTGGGCGACCTTCGCGGCGTCGAACGCCGGCGCCCCGAAGAGGTCCGCCACGGCGGACGTCATCCGCCGGTGGTCGACCGCGGCCTGTGCGCGCTCGGTCTTCAGGTCGTCGAGGATGGCCGCGAGCTCGGCCGTCTGCGACTCGTCGAGGCCGAGCTTGAAGGCGAGGAAGCGGAGCGGGCGCCGGACGCCGAACGGGCCGCCTCCGAAACCGCCCGGCTCGTCGCCGTGCGATCCGAAGCGGCTCTCGCCGTCGTGCCAGCGGGCGCGGCCGGGGCCGCAGCCAGCGGCGGCGTACTCGTAGCGCGACGGGCCGTAGTGCCTCGTCCACCAGGACATGAATCCAGGATGCATGGGAAGCTCCTTTCGCCGGGGCTTTTTCGCTCCCGGCGGGTGTGATGTCGCGGGCCTCGGGCCTCGCGCGCGGTTAGAGTGATCCCGAAGGCGGCTCCGGGTCAAGTCGAAGGAGTCACCCCGCCGATCCCAGGAGCGCTTCGAGCCGCTCGCGGTAGCTCCGGCTCCAGCGCAGGGTGCGGCCGTCCCGAAGCACGATCGTGACCTCGCCGTGACTCTCCGTCTTCAGCTCCTTCACGCGGTCGAGGTTCACGATGGCCGACCGGTGGACGCGCGCGAAAGCGGCCGGGTCGAGCTTCGCCTCGAGGTCGTTCATCGTCTCGCGCACGAGATGCTGCTCCTGGCCCACGTGCAGCGTGACGTAGCGTCCCGAGGCCTCGATGAAGTCCACGTCCGCGAGCTTGACGAGCTTGATGACGCCCTCGGTCTTCACGGCCACGCGGTCGAGCCCGCGCGCCTTCGTGTCGAGGGACTCGAGGAGCTCGACGAGACGCTTCGCCGCGGCCTCCCCGCCCCGGGGCGCGAGCTGCTCGCGCGCGCGCTCCATCGCCACCCGGAACCGGTCCCGCTCGAACGGCTTCAGGAGGTAGTCGAGCGCGTGGACGTCGAAGGCTTTCAGGGCGTGCACGTCGTAGGCCGTGACGAAGACGACGACGGGCAGCGCCTCGGCGTCGAGAGCGCGCAGCACGTCGAAGCCGTCGAGCTCCGGCATCTGGACGTCGAGGAAGAGAAGGTCCGGCTTCGTCTCCTTGAGCTTCGCGACCGCCTCGCGCCCGTCGCGGGCTTCGCCGACGAGCGTGACGCCCGGCTCCTCCGAAAGCAACGTCTCGAGCCACTCGCGCGCGAGCGGCTCGTCGTCGACGATGAAGGCCCTGATCGGTTTCATGATCCCCCCGCCGGCGCCGGCAGCGGCGCCTCGCGCCATGGCATCTCCAGGATCGCCTCGAGGCCGCCCCCGACCGCGTTCGCGAGCGTGAGACGCGACCGATCGCCGTAAAGTTGACGCAGCCGCCCGCGCGTGTTCGCGAGGCCGACGCCGCTCTTGACGCGCCCCTCCCCGTCCGCGAGGCCGTTGCCGTTGTCGCGCACCCGGATCGTGAGCGCGTCGGCGGTCCGCGAGGCCGCGATTTCGATCACGCCCGGCCGCGCGTGGGGGGCGACGCCGTGCTCCAGCGCGTTCTCGACGAGCGGCTGCATGACGAGCGTCGGGACGAGGCCGCGCATCGCGTCCGGCTCGAGCGCGTAGCGCACGGTGAGGCGATCCCCGAACCGGGCCTTCTGGATCGCCAGGTACCTCTCCACGAACGCGAGCTCGACCTCGAGCGGCAGCTCCGCCTCGGAGGCCGTGTCGAGCGAGAGGCGCAGCAGCTCGGCCAGGCGCGTGAGCATGACGTGCGCGGCCTTCGGATCGCTGTGGATGAGGACGCCGATCGCGTGCAGGGTGTTGAAGAGGAAGTGCGGCTGGAGCTGCATGCGCAGCGCCTTGAGCTCGGCGAGAGCGAGCTGGCCCTCGAGCGCGACCCGCTCGCGGTCCTTCCTCACGTACTCGAGAAGGACGAGCCCTCCGACGAT
Organism: Thermoanaerobaculia bacterium; assembly: GCA_035310685.1. GTDB lineage: Bacteria > Acidobacteriota > Thermoanaerobaculia > UBA5066 > UBA5066 > Fen-183. The sequence goes on along the minus strand of DATGDV010000056.1, from coordinate 121 downwards.
GAGCGCATACGTCCCCGCGCCCCGGAAGAAATACCACCGGAACGCCTCCCGCACCGGGCCGAGCGGCGGCGCCGGCGGTCCGATCGCGAGCCGGCGGGCGGAAATCGGCGGCGTGAGATGG
>DATGDV010000055.1:0-2551 GCA_035310685.1 Thermoanaerobaculia bacterium | reverse complement strand
GACGACGGAACGCTCCGGAGCTTCGTGAACGTCTACGTCAACGACGAGGACATCCGCTTCCTCGACGGCCTGAAGACGCCCGTCGCGGACGGGGACTCGGTCTCCATCGTGCCCGCCATCGCGGGCGGAGCGCGATGACCTCCCGGCCGCGCGGGTCCGGGACGCGCGCGGTGCGCGGCGGCGAGAAGCGAAAGAACGCGCTCGACGCCGTGACCCAGCCCATCGTCTGCACCTCCACGTACGCCTTCGACGGTACGGCGGAGATTCGCGACCACTTCGAAAGGCGAATCCAGCGCGAGGAATACGGGCGGTACGGCAACCCGACGGTCCAGGCGGCGGAGCGAAAGATCGCGGAGCTCGACGGCGCCGAGGACTGCGTCCTCTTCTCGAGCGGAATGGCGGCGGCCACGACGGCTCTTCTCGCCCTGCTCCGGAGCGGCCAGCACGTCGTCATGACCTCCGACTGCTACCGGAGGACGCGTCAGTTCGTCTCGGCGACGCTCCCCCGCTGGGGGATCGACCACACGTTCGTCGAGCCGGGAGACTACGCGGCGCTCGAGAGCGCGATCCGGCCGGGAAAGACGCGCCTCGTCCTGGCCGAATCGCCCACGAATCCGTACCTCCGTGTCGTGGACCTTCCGCGCCTCGTCGCGATCCGCGACCGGCATCCCGGCGTGAAGATCCTCATCGACTCCACGTTCGCGACTCCCGTCAACGAGCGTCCTTTCGAGTTCGGCGTCGACCTCGTCCTCCATTCGGCGACGAAGTACCTCGGGGGCCACAACGACCTCCTCGCCGGCTCGCTCTCGGGAAAAGCGCCCCTCATTTCAGGCCTGCGCGATCTTCGCGGAGTTCTCGGCGCCGTCCTCGACCCGCACGCGGCATACCTGCTCCTGCGCGGCGCCAAGACGCTCGAGCTCCGCGTGAAGCGCCAGAACGAGACGGCCCTGCGTGTGGCGTCCTGGCTCGAGGCGCATCCCCGCGTGGAGCGCGTCTTCTATCCCGGCCTGCCGAGCCATCCGGATCACGACGTCGCGGCGCGCCAGATGTCGGGCTTCGGCGGCGTCGTGAGCTTCCTCGTCAAGGGCGGCCTCGACGAGGCGTCCCGTTTCATCGACGCCACGACCCTCCCCATCATCGCGCCGTCCCTCGGCGGAGTGGAGAGCCTCATCGAGCAGCCGGCTCTCATGTCCTTCTACGAGCTCACGACCGCGGAGCGCCGCGCGATCGGCATCTTCGACAACCTCGTGCGGCTGGCCGTCGGCATCGAGGACGCCGACGACCTCGTCGCGGACCTCGGCAATGCGTTCGCCGTCTCGGCCTGAGCGCGTGTCCACGAGAATCCGGAAGGAGATCCCATGAGCGTCACCGGTCCCCCGACTCCGGCCGGTGAACTGAGCCGCGAGGAATTCCAGCGCTATTCCCGCCACCTCATCATGCCGGAGGTCGGCCTCGAAGGTCAGAAGAAGCTGAAGGCCGCGCGGGTGCTGTGCGTCGGGGCGGGCGGCCTCGGCTCGCCGCTCTCGCTCTACCTCGCGGCGGCGGGCGTCGGCACGCTCGGCCTCGTGGACTTCGACGTGGTGGACTCTTCGAACCTGCAGCGGCAGATCCTGCACGGCACGAAGGACGTCGGACGAAAGAAGCTCGACTCCGCCGTCGAGCGCCTGAGGGACGTCAACCCGCACGTGACGGTCGTCCCGCACGAGGCGCGCCTTTCGTCGGACAACGCTCTCGACCTCCTCCGCGGCTACGACGTGATCGCCGACGGCACCGACAACTTCCCGACGCGCTACCTCGTGAACGACGCGTGCGTCCTTCTCGGCAAGCCGAACGCCTACGCCTCGATCTTCCGCTTCGAGGGTCAGGCGTCGGTTTTCTGGGCGGCGAAGGGCCCATGCTATCGCTGCCTCTATCAGGATCCTCCTCCGCCGGGGCTCGTCCCGTCGTGTGCTGAGGGCGGCGTCCTCGGCATCCTGCCGGGCCTCCTCGGCGTGATCCAGGCGACGGAGACGATCAAGCTCATCCTGGGAGCCGGCGACCCGCTCGTCGGACGGCTCCTCCTCGTGGACGCGCTCGGCATGAATTTCCGCCAGCTCAAGGTGAGGAAGAACCCGGACTGCGTCGTCTGCGGCCCGAATCCCACCGTGACGCGGCTGATCGACTACGAGGAGTTCTGTGGTATCCCTCGGGCGAAGGAAGAGGAGAAGCGGGAGATGGGCGTGCCCGCGATCACCGTGCACGAGCTGAAGGAGAAGATGGACAGGGGCGAGCCGTTCGTCCTCGTGGACGTGCGTGAGCCGCACGAGATCGCGATCTCGGAGCTCCCCGGCTCGGTCAAGATCCCGCTCGGCACGCTTCCCGGGAACGTGAACAAGCTCTCCACGGCCGACGACATCGTGGTCCACTGCCGTACCGGCGTCCGCAGCGCGAAGGCGGTGCAATGCCTCATGTCGGCCGGCTTCAAGAAGGTCCGGAATCTGACCGGCGGGATCGACCGCTGGGCCGTGGAAATCGATCCCAGCGTGCCCCGTTACTGAGGCGCTGTCGGCCG
>DATGDV010000054.1:0-3755 GCA_035310685.1 Thermoanaerobaculia bacterium | reverse complement strand
AGCACTCCGGGAAGCAGACGACCGCGGCGCGGCGCTCGGACGCGCGCGCAACGAATTCTTCCGCGATCTCTACCGACTCTTCCGGCGTCGCCGGGTATCGGACATTCGCGAGCGCGATCCGGACGTTCGACTGCGTCACGGCAGCGCGAGGAGGTAGTCCGACATCGCCTGGAGCTCGGCGTCGGGCAGGAACTTGAACGGCGGCATCTTCGAGCCCGGCACGAGCTTCTTCGGCTCCTTGAAGTGCGCGACGAGCCACTCCTTGTCGCGCTTGCCGAGAAGGTGCTGAAGGACGGGTCCGCGTCGCCCGCCTTCCCCGTAGATCTGGTGGCATTGCCGGCAGTCCTCGCGGTCGATCGCCGCGCCGCCGACGCGGATCGGCCCGGGCAGCGCGGCGAGACGCACGCCGTCCCTCGCAACCGCCTCGAGGTAGACGAGGAGGGACGGAATGTCCTTGTCGGGATTCTCTCCATCCTCGTCGGCGGCCGGCTTCGGGCTCTTCTCCTTCACGTGCGCGACGAGCGCGTCACCCTGGAGGACGTGCGCCCGCGCCGCGAGGCCGACCGCGTCCGGCGGCGCCCCTGCGGTCAGGCGGCCCTCCGCCCCGTGACACGACGCGCAGCCGCGCTTTTCGTACGACGCGAGCCCCCCGAGAAGGCGCGGGTCCGGCGGTCCCTCCGAGCCCGCTTCGAGGCCCGAGCGCGGAGGCTTCGGCGCGTCGAGGGCGCCCAGATAGAGAAGGCCGAGGAGCACCGCAGCCGCCGCGCCGCCCGTCGCGAGGATGAGCCGGCGGTCCCGGGGACGGCGCGAGGCGCCGCGGTCGAGCCACGGCACGAGCGCGAGGAGGAGCACCGAGAGGCCCGGAAGAACCGCGGTGCCGATCGGCTCGAGCGGGCCCTTGAAGTACTTGAGAAGCTGGAAGAGCGGCAGGAAGTACCACTCGGGACGGGGCACGGACGTCGTGTCCGTGGGATCGGCGAGCCTTTCGAGCGGCGCGGGATGCCGCGCGGCGAGCCAGAAGAGCGCGAGCGTCACGGCGAGGATCACCGCGCCGTCGCGCGCCGCCTGGAACGGGAAGAACGGCTCTCTCGGGTCGGGCTCCGTCGTGGGTCCTGCGTGGGAGTGCTTGCGCAGGAGCAGGAGATGGGCGGCGATGAAGGCGAACGCGAGGAGCGGGAGCAACACGGCGTGGAGGGCGTAAAAGCGCGTCAGCGTCGCGGCTCCGACGGCGGGCCCACCTGCCATGAGGCGCGATGCCGCCTTCCCGACGACGGGAAGCGCCGCGGGCACCTTCGTTCCGACGACCGTCGCCCAGTACGCCTTCTGGTCCCAGGGGAGAAGATAGCCCGTGAAACCGAATCCGAGGACGAGGAGGAGGAGCCCGAGACCCACGAGCCAGTTCAGCTCGCGGGGGCGTCGGTACGAGCCGAAGACGAACGTCCGAGCCATGTGCAGCACCGTGAGGACGACGATCGCCGAAGCGCCCCAATGGTGGAGGCCGCGCACGAGCCCGCCCGCGAAAAGCCGCGTCTGGATGGCCTTCACGCTTTCCCACGCGTGGTCCGGCGTGGGCGCGTACGCGAGAGCGAGGGCGAAGCCCGTGACGAACTGGACGAGGAAGACCGCGAGCGCCGCGGACCCCAGAGTGAAGAGCCACGCGCGCCGGATCGGAACGGGATCGTCGGCGAATGTCCGCCAGAGCGAGGTGAGGCCGCCCCGCGACTGGAGAAAATCCAGGATCCTCTTCACGCGTCGAGCGCCGCCGCGTCGAGCTGCACGCGTCCGCCCGACACGACGAGCGGCAGGCGGGTCAGCGGCCTCGGGGGCGGCCCGGCCAGCACGTTGCCCCCCGGACCGTACACGCCGCCGTGGCAGGGGCATAGGAACGCCTTTCGCGCGGCACTCCACGACACGCCGCATCCGAGATGGGTGCACGTCGTGCCGAGAGCGGCGAGGCCCGACGCGGCCTTCGCGTCCGGAACGACCGCGAAGCGCTCCTTCACGCGGCGCGTCATGTAGCCGTCCTCGACGGTGCGCTCCACGACGACCTCTTCCGGGCCGGACGTTCCGGCCCGGAGCGACGCGAAAGCCGAAGCCGGGCCGAGATCCAGGAACATGGGTTCCTTGGACGAGCGACTGCGAAGCGGCCCGAGGACGAACGCGAGGGCGGCTCCCGCGACGGAGGTGGCCGCGGCGAGAGCCGTCCCGATCGCGGCGAGCGTGAAGGTGCGGCGTGTTGGCATCATCGCGTCCGGAGAGAAGACTTCTTCCTGGAAAGGATATTCCGGCCTCGCGCCGTCCGCGCCGCAAATGAGGGCGCAAACGGTGGCTTAGGTCACGCTACTTCAGCTTCTCCTTGACGATCTTGAAGGGCGCGGTCCCCATGGGCGTCGCGTCTTCCTTCCCGGGCTCGGCGAGTGCGATCTCGAACTCGTAGTCTCCGATCGGCCAGCCCTTCGAGTCGGCCTTGAAGGCGACGGCCGGCTTGTCCGGCGAGATCGGCGCCTCCTGGCGGGCGAGCGGCTTCCTGTCGGGCAGGAGGGCCCACGCGACACGGACCTTCGAGCCCGCCGGAACGTTCGAGATCTCGAAGGACGTGAAGACCGGCTCGCCGGGCCTGAAAGAGCTCACGTCGGCGTTCACGGTGCCGTCGGGGCCGAAGGCGGGGCCGAGACGGAACTTCTGGATGACGATGCCTTTCGGCGCCTCCGTGACCGGCGGCGGCGTCTCGACGACTGCGGTCGGCTTTCCGACGGCAGGCGAACCGCCCTTGCCCGGTGCCTCGGGTGATTTCCCGCATGCCACGGAAAGAACACACAAGGCGACCGGAAAAACGCGCCATCTCTCCATCATTTTCGCAACTCCTCACGAGGCATCCGAACGCGTCCCGGGAGGGGCCGTCCCGCGATTCTGGCCTCGTTTCCGAACGTGGACGCATGATACCAAGGGCTGCGGCGAGGCGCCCGCGCTCGCGTCCCCGGTATCCTACCGGCCGGAGAGCACCCGATGGCCGCGGCCGCTCCGTACCTCCTCGAATCGTGCGCGTGCCCGCTCTGCGGCGAAGCGCCTCCGGCGAAAACGCGCGCCCGATTCGGGCCATACCGCGTCGTGGATTGCCTCTCCTGCTCGATGCGCTACCTCACCCCGCGCGTTCAGCAGAGCGACGTGCCCCGCCTGTACGGCTCGGACGACTACTGGGAGAAGGGCGGCTCCCAAGGCGGATACTCTTCCTATGCCTCCATGGAGCCGCTCCTCGTCCGCACGTTCGTCCGGCGTCTCGCGCGGCTGCCTCGGCCCGCGCCCGGCGCCCGCCTCCTCGACCTCGGTTGCGGCCCCGGCGCCGGTCTCGAAGCGGCGCGGTCTCTCGGTTACGAAGCATGGGGTCTCGACGTGTCCGAGTTCGCCGTGGCGGTCGCGGCGTCGCGCCATCCAGGCCGCGTCCGTCTCGGGACGCTTTCGGATCGGCTCTTTTCGCGCGGTTTCTTCGACGTCGTCACGCTCTTCGACGTCATCGAGCACGTCTACGACCCTCGCGCGTTCGCCGTGGATCTCGCGTGGCATCTCGCGCCGAAAGGGCACGTCGTGGTCGCCACGCCGAACGTGAAGAGCCTTCTCGCACGCGTGACGGGGCGCCGGTGGGTGTCCTACAAGATCCCCGAGCACGTCGCGTACTTCTCGCCGCGTACCCTCGCCGAAGCGCTCGCGCCGGGATTCGAGATCGAGTCCATCTCCTCGTGCGGCCAGTACGTGTCCGG
>DATGDV010000053.1:0-4676 GCA_035310685.1 Thermoanaerobaculia bacterium | reverse complement strand
TCTCGAGGGCGAGCGCCTCGCTTTCGGTCTTGGCGACGACCGTGTCGATGGTTGCGAACTCGGAGAGGAAGGCTTCGATCCGCGCGTCCTTCGGGCCGGCGGAGAAGTACGACGCCAGCCTCTTGCGGATGGACCGCGCCTTCCCGACGTAGAGGATCTTCCCCTTCGCGTCCTTGTAGAGGTAGATGCCGGGCTGGTCGGGGTAGAGGGAGAGGTCCGGGGGGCCCACGGAGAAAGTCTAACGTTCCGCCAGCGCCGTTCCTTCCCGGCGGATCATCGGCCTCCCGCGCTCTTCCCTCAGAACACCTTCCCCAGCCGCGAAGCGAGGGCCGACACCTTGACGTAGCCGAAGAAGCGCCCGCTGCCCAAGAGGCCGAGGGCGTCGGGCACCTTCGTGAAGGGATCGTTCGAGTAGAGCGTCCCGAAGGCGCTCCTCGTGAACGCGTGGAAAGCGGCGTCGTACGGGTACCACCACGGCATCGCGGGGGTGTCTCCGAAGTCCACGCTCACGTGCTTGATGTTCACGAGCTCGTGGAGGCCGAAACCGGCGTGGCTGCGGCCGAGGCCGGACTTCTTCACGCCGCCCCACGTCGCCGTGGGCTCCCCGAACGAGAACAGGTGGTCGTTGATCGTGACCGTTCCGGCCTGCAGCTCTTCGGCGAGCTTCCTCGCCGTGCGTCGCGAGCGCGTCCAGCCGGAGGCCGTGAGGCCGAACGAGGAGTCGTTCGCGAGCCGGATGGCCTCGTCGAGCGAGTCCACCGACATCACGGGCAGGAGCGGCCCGAACGTCTCGTCGCACATCGCGCGCATGGCGTGGTCCACGCCCGTGAGGACCGTCGGGGGGAACCACCATCCCTTCGCGCGCGGGCGCTCGCCTCCCACGAGGACTTTCGCGCCCTTCGAGACGGCGTCGTGCAGGTGCTCCTCGACGAGATCCCGCTGGCCCGAGGTCGTGAGCGGGCCCATGTCGGTCGTCCTCGAGAGCGGATTCCCGAGGCGGAGCGCCTTCGTCCGAGCGACGATCCTCGCGAGCAGGTCGTCGGCGACGTCCTTGACCACGTACACCCTCTCGACGGAGCCGCAGGTCTGCCCCGCGTTCACGAAGGCGCCCCAGACGAGGCCCGCCGCCGTCCGGTCGAGATCCGCGTCGGCCGCGACGACCGCCGCGTCCTTTCCGCCGAGCTCGAGGACCACGCCCGTCAGGTTCTTCGCCGCGCGCTGCATCACCTCGACGCCCGTCTGGACCGAGCCCGTGAAGAGCACCTTCGCGATGCCGGTGTGCTCGATGAGGACGTTCGTGTCCGCGCCGCCGGCGGTCACGACGTTCACCACCCCCGGCGGCAGGCCCGCCCTCCGGCAGAGATCGCCGACCGCGAGGCCCGTGAGCGCCGTGGCAGACGCCGGCTTCAGCACGACCGTGTTGCCCGCCGCGAGGCACGCTGCGATCTCGACGAACGGAATGCCGAACGGAAAATTCCACGGCGTCACGACCGCGACGACGCCGAGGGGCTCGAAGCGGAAGCGGCCCCTCTTGTGAGCGAAGAGGATCTGCGCGTAGTCGATGGGCTGCTCGGCGAGGAGCTCGCCTGCGTGGCGCGACAGGTAGCGGAGCGTGTCGGCGGCGGGGACGATGTCCACGGCGCGCGCCTCGCCCACGGGCTTGCCCTGCTCGGTCGCGACGAGGCGCGCCACGTCGTCGTGCGCGCGGCGCACCTCCTCGAGAAGGCGCGCGAGATGGCGCTGCCGGTCGGCCACCGGCGTCTTGGACCAGGCGAGAAACGCCTTCCGCGCCGACGCGACGGCCATGTCGATCTCGCGCGGCCCGGCCCGGACCACCTCCGCGAACGGCTCGGCCGTCGCGGGATTCACGGCCTCGAACGCCGCGCCCGACTTGACGTCCTGACCGTCGATGATCGGCCTGTTCGTGAATGGAAAAGAGGCCGTCAAATCATCGCTCCGCGCGTGATCGTGTCCTTCTTCGTGCGCCAGAACGCGACGAGCTTCTGGACGTAGTCGGTGAACGGCGGGCACTTGACGCCGAAGCGCGCGAGGTCGGCCGTGGCCAGCCTGGAGTCGTACCGCACGGGATGGTCGAAGTAGTCGAGCGACTGGACGGGCATCCCGAACGACTTCTGGATCGGACCCGGCGTGAAGAGCAGCTTTGCGACGAGATGCGGCACCGGCAGGTAGACGAACGACTTCCCGAGCGCCTTCGCGAACATCTCCTCGATCTCGAACGCGGTCTTGGGGTGCGGGTCGGTGAGGTGATACGTCTTGCCGGCGGCGGCCTCCCAGGTCGAAAGCCGGGCGATCGCCTCGAGGACGAAGTCCACGGGGACGAGGTTCACTTCGGCGTCCCCCGTCCCCACCCTGATGAAGAGACCGGGCGACGGAAGCACTCCCATCGCGTTCAGCGCGTAGTAGGGGCCGTCGAACTTCGCCGTCTCTCCCGTCTTCGAGCTGCCGACGACGATCCCGGGCCGGTAGATCGTCGCGGGAATCCCGCTCTCCTTCACGGCCACCTCGGCGAGGAACTTCGTCTCCTCGTAGAAGTTCTTGAAGCTCTGGCCGACGTCGAGGTCCGTCTCGCGGTACGTGCCGACCGCCGTGCCCGAGACGTATGCCGTCGACACGTAGTCGAGACGCCCGAAGGAGGGCGCGCCGCCCAGGAATTCGAGGACGTTCTTCGTCCCTTCCACGTTGATGCGCATTCCGACGTCGCGCGCGACCGCGAGGTCGTAGACCGCCGCCAGATGGAAGCAGCCCGCGAGGGTCTTCAGGAGCTCCTTCGCCTTCGAGGCCGCGAGCCCGAGCCCCGGCGAGGTGATGTCGCCGACCACGAGGCGGATGCGCCCCTGCGTGCCCGGGTGCTTCTCGGCGAGCGCGGCGACGGACGCGTCGGCCGCCGAGAGAAATTTCTCCTGAACGAGCGCGTGAAAGGTGGTGTCGGGCGCGAGCTCGAGGAGGCGGGGGATGAGCTTCGCCCCGATGAACCCGGGAAAGCCCGTGAAGAGGACGTGGCGGGACCGGGAGGGGGAGCGGGGCCTGACCATAAGGATGAAAGTGTAGCCTTTGCTAAAGCTCCGTGCCAAAGGCCGGATCTTCGAGAAGACGCCGATTGAATTCCGCGATCCGCGCGAGCATTTCCGGAGGGCGTGCGCACGCCGCTCCGTCGAGCGTGACGATCGGGGTCGCCATCGTGAGTGAACCGAGCAGGATCGATCCTTCGCGGAGGTGCTCCGCCGTCAGGAGGGCCGTCGCGGCCTGCCCAGCGAAAAAGGCCGCGGCCGTCACGCTCGGGAGGACTCCCTTCGGCGCGAGGACAGGCGTGCCGCCGTTCCACGCGGCGAGGCCGGTCGTCGTGCCCTCGAGGTAAGTCCCCTCCGCGGAGCGGAACAGCCCCTCGTCGCCGCCGCGCTTCTTCGCGATTCGTCCTCCCTGGATCGCCGCGAAATAGCTCGTGGATTTCACCCCCGGCGTGTCGCGCTGGAGGTCCAGCGGCAGCGAGACGCAGTGCGAGCCCTTCCGTCGGGCGAGCCGGCTCTCGGGAATCGGGAGGAGGTGCGCCTCGAGCCGGTACGACGCCGGATCGTCCAGGTCGTCGCCCACCGCGAGCCACGTGAGGCGCAGGGCGCGCTGCTCCGACGGCTTTGCCGGGGAGGCGTCGAGAACGCGCTTCGCGGCGGCGTTGAGGTTTTCGCGCGAGGGTTTCGGAAGGTCGAGCCCCGAGAGGATGCGCTGGATCCGGTCCAGGTGCGGCTCCCACAGGACGGCGCGACGTCCGGCCAGAAGAGCGGTCTCGAAAAAGCCGAAGCCACGCTGGACGGCCGGCGAGAGGAACGGGACCGGTGCGAACTCAACGCTCACGGCGCACCTCGCCGCTCCCGAGCGCCGCCATCGCCGCCCCGAGCTCCCGCGATTTCGCCTCCGTCTCGCGCCATTCGGCCTCCGCGTTCGAGTCCCACACGATTCCTCCTCCCGCGTGATAGTCCACTGTATCCCGGCCGACGATCGCCGTCCGGATCGCGACGTTGAAGACCGCCCGGCCGTCGCCGCGCACGAATCCCGCGGCCCCGCAGTAGGCCCCGCGCGGCACCTTTTCGAGATCGTGGATGAAGCGCAGCGCCGCGCGCTTCGGGGCGCCCGTGATCGAGCCTCCCGGCAGCGTGGCCCGAAGGACGCCGGACAACCGCGCCTCCGGTTTCAGCCGCGCCTCCACCGTGGATTCCAGGTGATGGAGGTGCCGGAAGGACCTCAGCGCGCGGATCGCCTTCGTCTCGACGCGCCCGGGTTCGGCGACTTTCCCGAGGTCGTTCCTCAGGAGGTCCACGATCATCACGTTCTCCGCCGCGTCCTTCGCGGAGGCGAGGAGCTCACGACGGCGGCCGGCGTCCTCGGCGTCGGTCGCGCCCCGCGCGATCGTGCCCTTGATCGGCTTCGTGACCACGCGTCGCGCCGCGAGATCGACGTCGAGAAAAAGCTCCGGCGAGTTCGAGACGACGGCCCAGTCGTCCTCGGCGAGCGTCAGGGCGAACGGCACGGGATTGTCGCAGTAGAGAGCGCGAGAGAGAGCGAAAGGCTCGACCCGACCCGCGAAGCGCGTGCGACGCGAGAGATTGACCTGGTAGACGTCCCCGCGGGCGATGGCTTCCCGGACGGCTTCCACACTCCTTTTC
>DATGDV010000052.1:0-1661 GCA_035310685.1 Thermoanaerobaculia bacterium | reverse complement strand
CGAGTGCGGGGTCTTCGGCATCTTCGGTCACGCGGACGCCGCGAACCTGACGTACCTCGGGCTCTACGCGATGCAGCACCGCGGGCAGGAATCCGCGGGCATCGTCACGTGGGCCGGAAACCGGATTGCCGTCGAGAAGGGGATGGGATACGTCGCGGACGTCTTCGACGAGACTCGAATCGCCCGCCTGCCCGGCTCTTCGGCGATCGGCCACGTGAGGTATTCGACGACGGGTGAGTCCCTCCTCGAGAACGCCCAGCCCATCGTCTACAACACGAACAAGGGACCGCTCGCCATCGCGCACAACGGCAATCTCGTGAACGCCGACGAGATCCGCGCCGAGCTCGAGGAAGAAGGCTCGATCTTCACGACGAGCTCGGATACGGAAGTTTTTCTTCACCTCATGGCGCGGTCGCGCGTGGACGACGTCGTCGGGGCGCTCCGCGAGGCGCTCGCGCGCGTGCGCGGCGCCTACTCTGTCGTCCTCCTCGCGAGGGATCGCGTGATCGCCGCGCGCGACCCGCAGGGCATCCGGCCGCTGACGCTCGGCAGGCTCCGGATCGACGGGGCCCCGGACGCGCGCGTCGTGGCCTCCGAAACGTGCGCGTTCGACCTCATCGACGCGGAGCCCCTGCGCGACGTCGAGCCGGGCGAGATCGTCGTCTTCGACTCGGGAGGGACTGCCTCGGCCTCGTTTGCGATGGGACAGCGAACGGCGTTCTGCATCTTCGAGCACGTCTACTTCGCCCGCCCCGACTCGTCCGTGTTCGGAAAGTCCGTCGCGGAGTCGCGCCGCGCCTTCGGCCGGCGGCTCGCGCGCGAGCATCCGGTCCCGGCCGACGTCGTCGTGCCCGTGCCCGACTCGGGCGTCTTCGCCGCGCTCGGCTTCGCGGAGGAGAGCGGGATTCCTTACGGAATGGGGCTCGTACGCAACCACTACGTGGGGCGCACGTTCATCGAGCCGAAGCAGGCGATCCGGCACTTCGGCGTCAAGGTGAAGCTGAACCCGGTCCGTTCCGTCGTGGCCGGTAAGCGCGTCGTTCTCGTGGACGACTCGATCGTGCGCGGCACGACGTCGAAGAAGATCGTCAAGATGCTCAAGACCGCCGGCGCGAGCGAGGTCCACATGCGCATCTCGTCGCCGCCCACGATGAACCCCTGCCACTACGGGATCGACACGCCGCGGCGTAAAGAGCTCATCGCCGCGACGAAGGATCTCGAGGAGACCCGGAGATTCATCGAAGCCGACTCGCTCGGATACCTCTCGCTCGAAGGTATGCTCGCGGCCTTCGGGCGCGACGAAGATGCAGCGTGTGCGGCGTGCTTCTCGGGCCGGTATCCGGTTCCGCTCACGTTGCCCGATCCGCAAGCGACGCTCTTCCCCTCCGACCAGCCGAGCGAGGACATTTCCGGGGAGAGGGCCGCGGAGACCTTCCCGCGGCTCGTCCGGGCGGCCAAGCCCTGACGGCATCTGCCGACGTGGCCGCGGACGCGCTCGATCTCTCGCCCGAGGAAGGCGGCCGGAGCGTTCGCCTGCGCCTTCGGGTCTCGGCGGGGGCCGCGCGCCGCCGCGTGATCGGGATCCACGGGGGCGCGCTCAAGCTGTCGGTGAAGGCCCCGCCCGAAAAGGGCCGGGCGAACAGGGACGTGGTCTCGCTCGT
>DATGDV010000051.1:0-5276 GCA_035310685.1 Thermoanaerobaculia bacterium | reverse complement strand
GAAATCCCCCGTTCCCTGTGTATTCGCCTTCACCTTTCGAAGAGAAGCCCCGGATCCTCCCGCCCTGATCTTCCTGAGCAGCTCCCCGGTCCCTTCTCCCACCGCCACCATCTGGGCGAAGGGAGCGCGAACGAGAGGGAGCAGGTAGTTGACCGTCTCTTTCGAGGAGATGACGAGTGTCGCGCCGCGTGCATCGAACGCGAGAGCCTCGGCGATCCCCTCGGGGCGCGGCTCGACGTTGTGCGTGTAAAGCACGGTCACGTCCCCCGGAAGGAGAGCGTCGTCGGAACCGGCGGAGCCGGAGCGCAGGAGAAGGATTCTGCCGCTCACCCCGGGGTCCGCTCGCGTGATGCGTCGATGAGCCGCGCTGCGCCGCGCGCGAGAAGGCGCTCGGCGAGGGCACGGCCGAGGGAGGAGGAAGAAGACGAAGACGATGAAGAGGAGGACGAAGAGGAGACCAGGGATTTCTTAGAAGGTGAAGAGGGGGACGCCGGAGCAGCGGCAGCCTGCGGCGCGAAGGGTTCGCTCAGCTCGTCCTCGAGGCATTCCTTCCCGTCGAGGGACAGTATCCGGGCGCGCAGCACGAGTCGGCCGCCTTCTACCGAGGCGCTCGCACCCACCGGGGCCCTGCACCCCCCTCTGAGAAAATGAAGGAGGTCCCGCTCTGCTCCCGCCGCCGCTCGAGTGGCTGGGTCTTCCATCTTCAGCAGAATCTCCCGGGTCTCTTCGTCGTCCTCCCGGCAGGCGACGCCGAGGGCGCCCTGCGCCGGGGCGCCGAGCATCTCGTCCCGTTCGAGGCGGCGCGTGATCACGCCTCCCCGGCCGAGCCGGTCGAGGCCCGCGCACGCGAGAATCAGGGCGTCGGCGCGGCCTTCCTCGAGGCGCTGGAGCCGAGTGTCGACGTTGCCGGCGATCGCGACCGTCACGAGGTCGGGCCTGATCCTGAGGAGCTGCGACACGCGCCGGGGCGACGACGTGGCGACGCGCGCGCCGGGCGGAAGCGCGCTCACCGTCGCCACGCCCGGGTGACGCGAGGCGACGACGAGCGCGTCCCGCGGATCCGCGCGCTTCGGCACGGCGGCGAGGACGACGCCGGGAGCGACGACGGTGGGGACGTCCTTCAGGGAGTGGACGGCGAAGTCGATCTCGTTCCTCAGAAGCGCCTCGTCGAGCGCGCGGACGAAGACGCCCGCCGCGTCCCCGCCGGGCGGGGCCTTGCCTTCGCTCGAGAGCTGGTCGCCGTGCGTGCGGATGACGACCGTCTCGACGGGACGGCCCGAGAGGAGCGCCAGCTCGGCCGCGAAGGAGCCCGACTGGGTGCGCGCCAGCGCACTCGCCCGCGTGCCCATCCGAAGCGGCCGCACGGCGGTCGCCGTGGTCACTTCGGCCTCTCGTCGAGGTGGAAGAGGGCGCGAACGGCCGCGGCGCGCTCGAGACGATCGGAGCCGTCCCCTTCCTTCAGGCCCACCGTCGGGTCGTGGAGGATGTGGGCGACGAGGGTCTCCGTGATGCGCTCGACCACGGCCTTCGTGGACGGGTCCAGCGCGGCGAGCTTGCCGGCGTGCTTTTCGAGCTCGGCGCGACGGATGCTCTCGAGCTTCTCCCTCAGGCCGCGCACGACGTCGCCCTGCAGGAGCCCGCTCCACCACTCCTGGAACTTCCGGACGCACTCCTCGACGATCTCCTCGGCGCGCGGTACCTCGCTCGCGCGCGCCCGCGTGTTCACGTCCGCCATCTCCCTCAGGGAGTCGAGGTCGTACCGGTAGACGTCGGAGAGGTCGCCGACCTCGGGCTCGACGTCGCGCGGCACGGCGAGGTCGAGGACGAGGAGAGGGCCGCGGCGCGGCGTAGCGTGAAGCGCGGTGCGCAGGGCCCCTTCGGTGAGAACGGGCTCGGTCGCGTTGGTGGCCGAGAGGACGAGGTCGACGGACGCCGCCGCCCGCGCCCGGTCTTCCCACCGCACCGCGCGGCCGTGGATGGCCGCGGCGAAGGCCTCGCCTTTCTCGTGCGATCGGTTCGCGACGAGGATCTCCGCGACGCCGTCGTCGACGAGAAGCCGCGCGGTGAGCTCGGCCGTCTCTCCGGCGCCGATCAGGAGGACTTTCCGCCCCTTGAGCGACTCGAAGATGCGCCCCGCGAGCAGGAGCGCGAGACCCGGGACGGACGTCGGCTTCTGGCCGAGCGCCGTCTCGGCGCGGACGCGCTTGCCGCACTCGAGCGCGCTCATGAACAGCCGGTTCGTCACGGTGCGCACCGTGCCCGCCGCCGTCGCGAGGCGGTGCGCCTCGCGGATCTGGCCGAGGATCTGGGCCTCGCCGAGGACCATCGAGTCGAGGCCCGCCGCGACGCGGAAGAGATGCCTCACGGTCGCGTCGCCGTGGCCCGAGAGGGCCGTCCGGCGCAGGAGCGCGTCGTCCACGCGGTGGAACCGCGAAAAGAACCCGGCGAGCGCGTCGAGCCCGTCCTCGCGGTCCGACATGCCGTAGATCTCGGCGCGGTTGCACGTGGACACGATCGCGCCCTCGGACAGGATGTGCTCCTGGAAGAGCCCGTCCAGCGCCTCGCGCGCCCTCTCCGGCGTGAACGCGAGTCTCTCTCTCAGATCGAGAGGCGCTGCGCGATGATCCCATCCGACGAAGAGAAGGTTCATGAGGTGAAGTCGTGCAGCTTGCTCACGAGGAGGTTGACGGCCGTGTAGGAGAGCAGGACGAGCACGAACCCGGCGATCGAGAGCCTGGCCGTCGAGACCGGCGCGGCCCCCCGATGCGCGCGCACGAGGACGAAGACGTAGAACGCGAGCGTCGCGAGCGCGAACCAGATCTTCGGATCGAGCGCCCAAAGCGGGTGCTCTCCCCTCCACATGCGTGACGCCCAGAAGAGGCCGAGGACGACCCCGACCGTCAGGGAGAGGATGCCCAGGGAAAGCGACGTGCGGTTCGCGCGCTCGAGGTACGAGAGGCTCGGAAGCCGTGAGGCGGGACCCGTGAGAGCATGCTTCTTGAGCGAACGTCCCACGACCACGTAGAGCAGCGAAAGCGCGCAGGCGACCGCGAACGCGGCGTACGCGAGCATGTTGAGCGTGACGTGGAGGGCGAAGACCGGTCCCTTCAGCTCCGGAGCATCCTTGTGGACGGGCGTGGTTTGCACGACCGCGAGGAGAAGGAACACGAGGGCGGCAGGCATGAGGAACGGCCCGAGGGAGCGATCCCTGTGGCGGAGCTCGAGCACGATGTTCAGGACGGCGAGGAAGAAGCCGAAGAGCTTCATCGAGCCGAGGAGATCGCGGTATGGCACGGTGTGGAGCGCGAGAGAGCGCGCGTAGAGCGTCCCGAAGTTGCAGAGGGCGCCGAGAACCGCGAAGGCGGTCGCCGACCGGCCGATCCACGAGGCCGTCCGGAAGAGCGACGTCGTGTAGAGGGCCGTCGAGAGGGCGTATGCGACGAGGGCCATCCACCCGAGAGTCGAAGCGATCTGCGCGGCCCCGGTCACACCGGCGATTATAGGAATCCCGGCCACGCGAGAATCAGTACGGATGCATCAGAGACGTGACGAACCGTCACGCGTCGCGATGCTAACCTCCCGCGCCATGTCCGGCACCGTCCCGGTTCCGTCCCGCCAGCGCTTCGTCGATGCCGCTTTCGGGCGTCCGACGAATCTCGCGCCCGTCTGGCTCATGCGCCAGGCGGGACGTTACCTGCCCGAGTACCGCGAGGTCCGCAAGCGTCTCAAGTTTCTCGAGCTTTGCGCGGACGTCCCGGCCGCCATCGAGGTGTCGCTTCAGCCTTTCCGGCGATTCGGCATGGACGGCGTCGTTTTCTTCTCCGACATCCTGATTCCCCTTCCGCCGATGGGCCTCGAGGTTCGCCTCGACGAGGGAGGGCCGCAGCTTCCACACCCGGTCCGCACGGCGGAGGACGTGGCGAAGCTCCACGATTTCGACCCGACCGTCGAGACCGCGTTCGTGACGGAGATCCACCGCGGCCTCAAGAGAGTCGTCCACGACGCGGCGGCGACGATCGGATTCTGCGGGGCGCCCTGGACGCTCGCGACCTACGCGGTCGAAGGAGGCTCGACGAAGTCGTTCGCGACGGTCAAGGCGATGATGCACTGCGCGCCGAAGGTGCTCGAAGAGCTTCTCGCGAAGCTCGCGGACGCCTGCGGCCGGTACCTCGCCGCCCAGATCGAGGCCGGCGCCGACGTCGTCCAGATCTTCGACTCGTGGGCGGGCGAGCTCTCGCGCGCCGACTACGACCGTTTCGCGCGCCCCGCGACCGAACGCCTCGTGTCTCACCTGCCACGGCGCTCGCAGGTGCCCGTCATCCTCTTCGCTTCGGGCTCGGCGCACCTCGTCGAATCGTTCGCGCGGATGCCGGTCGACGTCCTCTCCATCGACTGGAAGCTTCCGCTCGACGAGGCGCGGATGCGGGCGAAGGGGAAGGCGCTGCAGGGAAACGTCGACCCCGGCGTCCTCCTCGGAACGCCGGAAGGCGTGAAGGAAGCCGTCTTCGCCGCGCGCCGCGCGGCGGGTCCCGTCGGCCACATCGTGAACCTCGGCCACGGCATCCTCCCGCCCACGCCGCCGGAGAACGTCGCGGCGTTCGTCGCGGCCGCGCGCGCGCCGCTGGGCTGATCCAGTTCGACGCGGCATGATGCAATTGCCAGATGAGACGTCGTCGCGGCTGGTGCTAACCTCCCGCGCGTGAGCGCAATCCCGATCCGGCTCCGCGGAGAGACGCTTCCGATGACGACGGAGCTGCTCGACAAGTACAACGTCCAGGGCCCCCGGTACACCTCGTATCCGACGGCGCCCGAGTGGACCGACTCTTCCCCGGCCGACTACGACGCCGCCTGCGCGCGCGCGAACGCGAAGGGGTCGCCGGTCTCTCTCTACGTCCATCTCCCCTTCTGCGACGAGCAGTGCTGGTTCTGCGGCTGCTTCATGAAGATCGTCCCGAAACCGGACCGCAAGGGCGACTCGCGCGAGGAGATCGAGCCCTACCTCGCGGACGTGCACCGCGAGGTCGACATCCTCGCGTCGCACCTCGACGGCGCGCGCGCGATCAAGCAGGTGCACTGGGGCGGCGGCACCCCGACGTACCTGTCGCCGAAGCAGGCCGACCGGCTCGCGCAGCACCTCCTCGAGGCGTTCCGGCCCGCCCCCGACGCGGAGGTCTCCGTCGAGGTGGATCCGAGGGTGACGACGCCGGAGCACCTCGCCGTCCTCAGGAACCGCGGCTTCAACCGCGTTTCCATGGGCGTGCAGGACTTCGACCCCG
>DATGDV010000050.1:0-4550 GCA_035310685.1 Thermoanaerobaculia bacterium | reverse complement strand
CGCGAGCGCCTCGGCGCCGATCGCCGGTGCCGAGACGACCGTCCGGACCTGCGACTCCCCGTCCGTCCCCGGCGGCACGCTCGTAGCGGTTCCGGAACCGGAGACGCCGAGCGCCGCTCCGAGCGCGGCGACGAAAGCGCCGCAGGAGTCGAAGCGGTCGGCCGGCTCCTTCGAGAGGCCGCGGGAGAGCACCGCATCCGCTCCGGGAGGCGTGCCCGGGAGGACCGAGGAGAGCGGCGGCGGCGGCGTGGTCACGTGCTGGTGGAGCACGGCGAGGGGCGATTGCGCCGAGAACGGGACGCGTCCCGCCAGGAGCTCGAACGCGATGACGGCGAGCGCGTACTGGTCCGCGCGGCCGCTGAGAGCGGCGCCGGTCGCCTGCTCGGGCGCCATGTAGAGAGGCGTCCCGAGCACGGTGCCCGTTGCGGTGAGTCCCGACGAGACGTCGGCGCTGCGCGCGAGGCCGAAGTCGGCGAGAAGCGGCCGGCCCTGCGAGTCGAGGAGGACGTTCCCGGGCTTGACGTCGCGGTGGAGGATGCCCTTGGCGTGCGCGTGGTCGAGGGCCGAGGCGATCGCCGAGAGCCAGGCGACCGCGAGCGCGGGCGGAACGGGTCCCGCGACGCGGCCCTTGAGCGAGCCGCCGGCCACGAGCGGCATGACCAGGTACGACACCTCCTCACCGTCGATCGTCGCGCTGCCGTAGTCGAAGACCGGGAGGACGTTCGGATGCTCGAGGCCGGCGACGAGGCGCGCCTCCCGGAGGAAACGTTCACGAAACGTCGAGTCGGCGGCGACCGGCCCGAGGATGACCTTCACCGCCACCGTGCGCTTGAGCGTCTCGTCCTCGGCTTTCCACACCTCGGACATTCCGCCCACCCCCGCTTTCTCGAGGAGGCGGTAGCGCCCGAGGACGGTGCCCGTCGTGATCGGCATCTCGGGACGTTCTCTCGAGCTTCAGCCGACGGCGGCCGAATCCGCGTCGGCCGGAGCGTGGTAGAGCACCACGGAGGACGGTCCCGTGCGGATCGCCTGCTCGAGGGCCTCGTTCGCGCGCAGGACGAGAGTCGCCGTGTCGAAAGCGTCGTCGGGGTAGACGGCGACCCCGGCGCTGAGGCCGAGGCGGACGCCCGCCGCGAGGAGGCGCTCGTCCATGCCCTGCTGGAAGTTCTTCTGGACCGAGTGCAGGGCGCGGTGCGCCTGCACCTTGCCCGCCTCGAAGATGAGGATGTAGAAGCGGTCGTCTTCGTCGCGGGCGACGAAGTTGACCGCGCGCGTCGAGCGCACGAGCTTGGCGGCGAGCTTCGGCAGGAGGGAGTCGCTCGAGCCGGGGCCCAGCTTCCCGATGGCCTCCTTGAGCCCGTCCATGCGAAGGTGCACGACCGCGATCGACTGGCCGTTGCGCTCGGCGCGCCTCAGCTCGGACTCGAGGCGCTTGGCGAGGGAGGAGCGGTTGTAGAGCCCCGACTGGCTGTCGCGCTCGGTCTGCTGTTCGATGAGCTTCATGAGGCGCGCGTTGTGGAGCGCGACGGCGGCGGCGTCCGCCAGAAGATCGAGCCGCTCCTTGAGGTCCACCGGCCAGTCTTCGCTTCCCCGCCGAGCGCCGACGGAAAGGACGCCGATGAGCTCGTCGTGATAGGTGAGCGGCACGGCGGCGGCGCGGATGAGCGGCGCGGCGGCTCCCTCGGGATTGCCCGGAAAGAACGTCGCGCCCTCGCCGGGGCCCGCGATGCAAGGCGTCTTGTCGAGGAACGTGCGGACGATCGGGTGCTCCGCGTGCTCGAAGGCGACGGCACGTCCCACCTCGTCGCCCATGCCTTCGCCCCAGCGCGTCGAGATCTTCGCGGATTTCGAAGCCGGATCCGCGTCCCAGAACTGCGCGGCGTCGGTCTTCAGCAGCGTGACGCCCTGTTCGCAGAGCGTCTGCTTGATGCGCTCGACGTCGAACGTCGTCGAGAGCGAGCGGCCGACTTCGCGAAGCCGGTCGAGGAAACGGTACGACTCCCTCTCCTGCTGGAGGAGGCGGGCCGACGTGATCGCGAGCGACACCTCGACACCGAGGGCCTCGAACGACCGCAGCACCTCGGACGAGAGGGCCTCGGCGCGCGCACCCGTCACGGCACAGAGGACGCCCGCGGGAGCGCCGCGGTACGCGAGCGGCACGGCGAGAAGTCCCAGGGGAGCCGGGAGCTGCGCGACGGCCGCCCCGGTCGGCACGAGAGCGGCTCCGTGCGGATCCGATCCGACGTCGGTGAGGAGGAGGTGCGACCCCTCCGTCGCGAGGTGTCCGAGGAGGGCGTTCGGAATCTCCACGGTCGCGGGATTCCCGCGCCCCTTGAGGTAGGCGGCCTGCGTGCCCGGCAGCTCGCCGGCCGGGACGAGACGGAGCGCGCAGACGTCGAAGTCGAACTGGGGGCCGAGCTCGTCGACCGTGCGCGACGCGATCGCGGCGACGTCGGTCAGGCCCGACAGGGCGGTGTGGAGGCGGCTCACGAACGCGTTGCGCTCGCTGTGCCGGCGCTCGGCGTCCAGGAGGCGCGCCTTGTCCAGGGCGCCTGCCGCGAGCTTCGCGAGCTCTTGGGCGAGCCGCAGCTCTTGAGGCGTGAGCGCGAATCCTCCGCGGCGCGACATCGTGAGAAAGCCGAACACGAGCTCGCCCGCGTGGAGCGGCAGGCACATGCGAAGACGGCGCGGGGGATTCGAGCCGGGCTCGTCTTCGAACGCGGGACCGTGCGCCGAGAGGCTGCGGCCCAGGAGCTCGTCCGCGTCGAGAGGGCGCCGGCCGGACAAGGGTCGTTCGCCGCTCGTCGAGCCGCCCTGCGTCAGGATCTCCGTGACCTCCTTCGTCTCGGGATGGAAGCGATACGCGGTCACGCGGTCGAACTCGAGCTCGCGCGAGAGCGAGGCCACGGTGAGCCGGATGACCTCGTCCGGGTTCAGCGAGAGGAAGGCGCCGGAGGCGAGCTCGAAGAGCGCCACGGCCTCCTCGCGCCTCTTCATCAGCGTCCCGAGCGTGCGCTCGCGCTCGAGGACGTGGCCGACCGTGCGCGCGAAGATGCGGACGCCTTCCTCGGCCTCGGCCTCTCCCGCGGCCATCGTCTCGAGCACGACGCCGAAGACGGCCTGGATCTGGTCCTTCACCTTCACGGGCGCTCCGTAGAACGAGAGCCCGCCTTCGCTGATCTTTTTCGGGCGGCCCAGCGCGAGCACCTCGCCGAGATGCTGGTTGAGACGCGTCTCGGCGGCGGCGGCCACGCTGGACCGGCCGGCTCGCGTCATCGGCGGAACGCCGGCGCCGGGAAGCAGGGACACGACGGGCGCGTCGAAGAAGTGGAGCGCGGCGGTCAGAATCCCCCCGAGAGCCTCGTCGAGGAGCAGGCCTTCCTTGAGAGCGCCGTCGAACGCCTTGAGCAGAGGCAGGCCGGGAAAGCGGGAGAAGGAAGCCATCGGATCCGCCGCCATAATAGCGCCCGCTGGAGGTGACTTGATGCGGCCGGACGCGGCATCGACAGACGCTCTCGCCGACTCTCTCGCGTATCTGCTGCCCGCGCTCGAGTCCTTCACGCGATTCGAGGGCCCCGACCCGGCGGCGCGGCGCACTCTCTGGCGCGCGGCGCTCGACGAGCCGCTGCCCGAGGCCGGCGCGGGGCGCGAAGCGGTTCTCGAGGCGCTGCGCTCCCACGTCGTCGCGAACGGGCTCCGGATCGGCGCTCCGGGCTTCTCGGGCTGGGTCACGAACATGCCGACGACGGTGCCGGCCGTCGCGCAGCTCGCGGGGGCGATCAGCGCGGCTCAGCGCTGGTGGGCGACGCCCGGAAACTTCCTCGAGGTTCTTGCGCTGCGCTGGCTCCAGCGCCTCGTCGGGCTGCCCGATCACTTCGAAGGAGGGTTCACGAGCGGCGGCGCCACGGCGAATCTGGTCGGCCTCGCTGCCGCGCGCCAGCATGCCGGCGAGAAGCGCGGCTTCGATCCGAGTCTCGACGGTCTCGAGCGCCTCGTCGAGCCGCGCGTCTACGCGTCGACGGAGGTGCATCACGTCGTCCACCGCGCCTGCGGCGTCCTCGGGCTCGGCCGCCGCGCGCTGCGCACGGTGCCGGTCGACGCGAATCGCATTCCCGACCTCCCGGCCCTCGAGCGGTTTCTCGACGAGGACCTCGCCGCGGGCAAGACGCCGGTCGCGGTCGTCGCGTCCGCGGGGGACGTGAACACCGGCGCCGTGGAGCCGATTGACGCGATGCGCGGGATCGCGCACGCGCGCGGCGTCTGGCTGCACGTGGACGGCGCCTACGGAGGCTTCGGCGTCCTCGACCCGAGGGTCGCGCCGCTTTACGGGGACCTCTCGAAGATCGACTCCTTCGCCGTCGACCCGCACAAGTGGATGGC
Source organism: Thermoanaerobaculia bacterium (assembly GCA_035310685.1). GTDB lineage: Bacteria > Acidobacteriota > Thermoanaerobaculia > UBA5066 > UBA5066 > Fen-183. The sequence continues at coordinate 170 of DATGDV010000050.1, read as the reverse complement.
GGTTCCCGTGGGGTGCGGCGCGGGATTCGTGCGCGACGGCGGCCTCCTCGCGCGCGCGCTCACGCTCGAGCCGGCCGCCTACGTGGAGATGGCTCCGACCGGGACCGGCGACCTCGGCTCGCCCTTCGACGAGCGCGGCGAGGGGAACCCGGACTTCTCCATCGACCACT
>DATGDV010000049.1:0-5101 GCA_035310685.1 Thermoanaerobaculia bacterium | reverse complement strand
GCCGAGCACAGCCACCACAAGCTCCCGGTCAAGGGGGGTATCCGCTATTCCGCGGACGTCAACGAGGACGAGGTGCTGGCGCTCGCGGCTCTCATGACCTTCAAGTGCGCGATCGTCGACGTCCCGTTCGGCGGGGCGAAGGGCGGAATCAAGATCGACCCGCGGAAGGTGTCCGTCGAGCAGCTCGAGCGCATCACGCGCCGCTACACCGCCGAACTGACGAAGAAGAACTTCATCGGGCCGGGCGTGGACGTGCCGGCTCCCGACTACGGGACGGGCCCGCGCGAGATGTCCTGGATCGCCGACACCTACGCGCAGTTCCATCCCGGCGAGATCGACGCGATCGGATGCGTCACGGGCAAGCCGATCAGCCAGGGCGGAATCCGCGGGCGCAAGGAGGCGACGGGCCGCGGAGTCTTCTTCGGCGTGCGGGAAGCGCTCGCCGACACCGAGCTGCTCGGGACCCTCGGCCTCGCCCGCGGCCTCGCGGGCAAGCGCACCGTCGTGCAGGGGCTCGGAAACGTCGGGTCTCACGCCGCGCGATTCCTGCAGGAGGGCGGCGCCGTGATCGTCGGCCTTTCCGAGTGGGAAGGCGCCATCGCGAACCCGAAGGGCCTCGACGTCGTCGCGGTGATGAAGCACCGCGCGGCGACGGGCAAGATCACCGGCTTTCCGGGCGCGGCGGATCTTTCCAGCGACGACGCCCTGCTCCTCGACTGCGACGTCCTCGTCCCGGCGGCGCTCGAGAACGTGATCACGGCCTCGAACGCGTCACGGGTCCGCGCGAAGATCATCGCCGAGGCCGCGAACGGGCCGATCACGGCCGACGGCGACGCGATCCTCCGCCAGAAAGGCATCTGCGTCGTGCCGGACATCTTCCTGAACGCCGGCGGCGTCACCGTGTCGTACTTCGAATGGCTGAAGAACCTCTCGCACGTGCGCTTCGGCCGGATGGAAAAGCGATTCGAGGAGATGCGGGCCGAGGGGATGGTGAGGTCCATCGAGAGCGCGACGGGCAAATCCCTTTCCTCGGGGGAGCGCAGGCTCGTCGTCCACGGGGCCGAGGAGGAGGACCTCGTCAACTCGGGCCTCGAGGAGACGATGTCCGTCGCATGGCAGCAGATCCGCGCGGTTCAGAGCAAGCACCCGAAGTCGGACCTCCGCACCGCGGCCTTCATCTCGGCGATCGACAAGATCGCCGTGAGCTACATGGAGCTGGGAATCTTCCCCTGAGATGCTGACGGGCGAGGCGTCTTCCGGGCGCCGGACGGACCTCGCTCTCGGAGCGGCCTTCGCGCTCGTCGCCGTCGCCGCGTTCCTGCCGCTCGCCGCGGGAGCCTTCTTCCTCTTCGACGATTACGCGGTGGTCGGCGTCACGTCCACGACCCCGCTCCGCGTTCTCGCGGGGACGAACTACGGCTTCTTCCGGCCGGCCGCGCTCGCCCTCTTTCGCGGGGAGGCGCTGGCCTTCGGATGGGCCGCGCCGTGGGCGTGGGCCGCCGTGTCCGCGGTTCTTCACCTCGGCAACGCGTTCCTCGCCGCCGCTGTCTATCGCCGAGCCGGCCTGGCGCCGGCCGCCGCGGCCGCGGGCGCCGCCCTTTTCGCCGCGTCGCCGTGGTCGAGCGAGGCGCTCTTCTGGACGAGCGCGCAGCCGGATCTCCTCGCCGTGAGCGGGTTCCTTCTGGCGTGCGTGGCCGGCCTCGCCGCGATGAACGGCTCTTCGTCAAGCGCCGCGAGCGCGTTCGCCTTCTCGGCTCTCGCCGCGCTGGCCGCGGCGGTGGCCGTCTTCTCGAAGGAGATGGCCGTGACGCTGCCTCTGCTCTTTCTCATCCTCGCCGCGTCTTCGGCACCGGCCGGTCCGAGGCGTCTTTTCCGCGCCGCGCTGCCGCTCGCGGGAATGGCCGCCGTCGTGGCCCTGTACCTCGTGGTGAGAGCGCGCGTCGTGCCGGGGCTTGCCGGGCCATACGGCGCGTTCACGGAGATCGCCCGCCCGGACACGATCCTCCCGAGCCTCCTCGGCCACCTTCGAGAGCTCGTCCTGCCGCCGGTCTTTCCCGCCACCCCTTCAGCCACGGCCTCGCGGGCGCTCCTCGCCGCGCTATTCGCGATCGCCATCGTTCGCGCGTTCGTCGCGGATCGCCGGCGGGCGGTCCTCCTCCTCGCGGGCCTCGTGATCTCGTTCGCGCCGGTCATCTGGAACGTCCCTCCGTCTGCCAGCACCGCCGGCGGACGCCTTCGCTATCTGCCCGGCTTCTTCTTCTGTGCCGTGCTGGGACTGGGCGCAGCGGGAGAGACGGCGAACGCTACCGGGCGATCCCGGATCTGGACGCGCGCCGCGGCACCGGCCGCGTTCGTTTTCGCGCTTCTCGCGCTCGCCTCCCAGCGGCGGCTCTGGACGCGCGCGGCGTCCATCGCGCGGCATGCGATCGGCGAGGTGGCCGCGCTCGCGCCGATCTCCGGTCCGCTCCACGTCGCGAACCTCCCGTTCGCGTTCGACGAGGGGCCGTACATCCTGAAGAGCTACGCGTTCCGCCACTTCCTCGGCGCGCGGCTCGTCGGAAAGGTGCGGTCGACGGCCGTGACGTATGCCGAACGCGACGGCGGCCTCGTCGCGGTCAGGGAGGAGCCCGATCCGTTTTCGGACTACGTCTCGGACCCCGGGGAGCGGACGCTCGTCCTCAGACCGCCCGCTCCTTGAGGAAATGCTTCGTCTTTCGTGTTTGCTTGCCCGCTCTTCTCTGGATCGGCCGAAGCCCGCGGGCGGGCTATATCCAGCGGCGCGTGCGAGCGCGGAACGCCCGGTATTCGTCCCCGAATTTCCGCTCGAGATAGGCCTCCTCGCGCTCGATCACGAGGCGTGAAAGCGCCGACCAGACCAGCGGCAGCGTTGCGAGGATCCACGGGGTGTTCGCGATGAGCGCGATCCCGACCGTGGCGACCGAAAGGCCGACGTACATCGGGTTTCGCGAGAGGCGGTACGGTCCCCACGTCACGAGGGCGCTCACGGGATGGTTCGGGTGCGGTGTCGTTCGCGCCCTCACGAACGTAGCCAACGCCCATCCTCCGAACGCGGCCCCGATGAGGAACAGCCCCGCACCTGCGAAGCAGAAGGGCCCTTTGAGGGACGGCGGCACGAGACGGACAGGGACGAGCCACTTCAGGAGGAAGCCCGCGGCGATGCCGGTCCCGAAGAGGACCGGAGGGACGACCGGAACGTTCGCGTGGTCTTCGGCGTGCATGGGCGGCGACGACGAAGCTTATCGCCCGTCAACCTTCGCGGGTGCCGCCAGCGACGCCGCTGCCATTCCATCTCGCACGCGCAGCGTGAGGAGAGGGCTGAGGCCGAGCCGGCCGTCCGGGGTCTCGTGCCTCACGCGAAGGTTGACGTCGCCCGTGAACCGGATGTAGAGCGAGCCTTCCGGCGCGACGGGGAACGGCGCGGCGGTCTCGCCGCTCAGGAAAGCCCAGGTTCCTCGCTCGTCCGGCCCCAGGCGCCACGAGAGAGTCGAATCGCGATAGCTCAATTCGGCCGAGAGCGGCATCGTGCGGTCGAGGCGGGCGCACGTCGACGCGATCTCGGCCGCCGCGGCGGGGGCACTCCGCACGACGTCGCCCGAGGACGCTTCGTAGGCAAAAACGCGAGGCGCACCGGCGTCGCAGAGGACGATCGCGTCGTAGGCCACGGAGCCGGCTTCACCCGCATGAGAGCGCGTGCGCAGCCACGCGAGCCCCTCGAAGTACCACGCCGGCTCGGCCGGCCGATACAGCACGTCTCCACGCGCCGATTGCCGCTCGAAGAAGAGCGCTTCGGCCCGGCTGCGCGCAACGACCGGAGCGGCAGCCGCGAACACGGCGCGACCCTTGACCGAGGCGGGCACGAGAATTCCCGCGAGAAGCAGGACCCCGAGCGCGCGCCTGAACCCGCCCGCGGACAGTCCCGCGTCGGCCGCGGCCGCGGCGAGCGCGGCGACGGCGGCGAGCGGAACGAGCACGTACCGCCCCGCCGGCGCATCCCTCAGAAGCGCGAGCGGTGCGAGGACGAGGGCGGCCACGAAGACGATCGCCGCGCCCTCGGCCAGCGAAGGTCGAAGGACGACGAGCGCGAGAACCAGCACGACGAGTCCGGCCGCGGCCGGCAACCCCGCGAGGGAGGCCGGAAACCCGCCGAGGACCGCCACCGTCCGCCGCGCCGGCTCGAAGAGGCTCTCCCCTTTTCCGATCCCGCCCCAGTACCCGACCATGCCCTGTCTCCAGGCCAGGTAGGCCGCGAGGGCGGCGAACAGCGGGACCGCGGCCCTGAGGCGGCGCCGGAGCGTCCCGCAGGGAAGCGCGAGAGCGACCAGGGGGACCGCGGCATAAACCTCCTTGCCGAGCATCGCCGCGAGGCCGAACGCTCCGGCCGCGAGCGCCTCCATTCGCGCGCCGCGGACGACGCCCCGGCGAAAAAAGACGAGCGCGGCCAGCGCGAACGCGAGGCCTTCGACGTAATGGCGGGCCCAGAGCTGGCGCGCGACCTCCGCGACGGGCGGACCGGAAAGGAAGACAAGGGCGGCCGCCGCCGCGGCGACGCGCCCGACCCATCCCCGCAGGAAGACGTAGAGCAGCGAGGCCGCGACGCCGATGACGACGAGGTGCCGGAGGTACCAGCCGTGCGGCTCGAGGCCGAAGAACGCGAGGTCGACCTTCGCGGAAAGGTCGACGAGGGGCGTGAAGTACAGCCAGGAAAGCGCGCGCCACTCGGCGGGAACCGTGAGGATCCCCGCGATCGAGTGCGAGAGCGCGTGCTTGAGGATCTGCGTATCGTCGCCGGTCCAGAACTGGGCGGCGGCCTTCGCATACAGCGCGACCGGAAGACCGATGAGGACGGCCGATACGGCCGCGTCCCGCCGGTCGAGCCCCCCGGAGCCGGAACGCGCCGCGCCCTCAGTCAAGCGTGAACGTCTTCTTCCAGTCGTCTCCGTCGACCGCGGGGGGCTGGCCGTCGCGGAGGAGAACGTGGTTCTCGAGGACGAGGGCGTCCATGGAGGTCCGCATGAAGCACCGGTACGCGTCCTCCGGCGTGCAGACGATCGGCTCCCCCCGCACATTGAAGGAGGTGTTC
>DATGDV010000048.1:0-5303 GCA_035310685.1 Thermoanaerobaculia bacterium | reverse complement strand
AGAAGCGCGCGGCGTCGTTCCATCTCTCGCCGCCCGAACGGAGCCCGAGTGCCTTCATGATCACGATGAGAAGCGCCAGCCCCATCGTCAGGACCGGAAAGAGATAGTGATAGACGATCGTGAAGGCGAACTGGAGGCGATGAAGGAAGAGCGGATCGCTCATCTTGCAGCGAGGGCGCCGGCTACTTCGCGAAGACGTCCTCGACGGGCGTGATCGTAACCGCTTCGGGCTTGATGCCGAGCTTCAGCGCGCCGATGGCCTTGTCCTCGTCGAGGAGCTCCTTCGGCTTCTCGCCGTCGTACGTGATCGGCGAGAATGCGTCGCTGACGAGCTTCTCCTTCAGGCCCTCGGCGTCCTTCGTGACGATCACGACGGAAAAGTCCTTCGCCTGGAGATGCTTCTTGACGGCGGCGTTCACGTCGGCGCGCGTGAGCTTCCCCAGCTTCTCCCGCATCGTCGTCACGTAATCGCCGAGCCCGTACCACTTCTGGTCCAGCGCGTAGCCGAGCTGGCGATCCTGGTCGGACGTCAGGAGGTAGACGTTCTTCATGAGGTAGCCGCGGGTCGTCTGGAACTCCTCCTCGGTGAGCCCCTCGCTCACGAGGCGATCGAGCTCGTGGATCGCAATCCGGAGAGCCATATGCGCGTTGACCGGAACGACGGGCCGGATCCAGATCTCGAAGAGCTGGGCGCGGCGCGCGACGCCCGCGCCCGGTAGGAACGCGAACATTCCGCGCGGAAAGGCCTCGAGGTATGCGTAATCGCCGTAGTTCATGCCGCGCGCCTCGCGGATGCGCTGGTAGAGGTGGGAGCTGGACGAGCGATGCTCGCCCAGCCACGACCGCGCGACGGACAGGGCCGCGAAGTCCGGATGGGCGCGCGTGACCGCGATCGGGAAGCCGAGGGAGATCGCCGTGGCGCGCGTCTCCTTCTTCACGATGTCGACTTCGATCCCGGCCGGCGTGCGGCCCGTGACGCCCTCGGGCGCGGGAAGTGCGGGTCCCGCGGCGAGCTTGTCCGTCTCGGCCCTGACGCGCTCGAGAAGAGCCGGCGGCACGTCGCCCGCGACGCCGACCGTGAGCGCGGCCCTCGTGTACGCCTTTTTCGTGAACTCCCTGACGTTGTCCAGCGTGATCGCGTTGATCCCTGCGATCGCTCCGAGGACCGTGTGCCCGTACGGCGTCCCGCGGTACACGAGGTCCTGCAGGCGCTCCTTCCCCAGCTCCTCCTCGTTGTCGTTTCGGAGGCTCTGGACGAGCGCGTTCATCTGCGCGTCCTTGAGGCGCCTGAAATCCTCGTCACGGAAGCCGGGGTCGGTGAGCTGGGGAAGGGCGACGTCGAGGAACGCCTCCCAGTTGTCCTTGTGGGTGACGCCGGTGAACGAGGTCATCTCCTTGTCGACCTGGGCGTCGAAGCTGGCCGCCATCGGGAACAGCGCCTTTTTGATCTCGTCGATGGGGCGATCCTTCGAGCCGGCTTGCGCGATCATGCGGGCGGCGAGCGCTGCGAGGCCTTCCTTGCCTTTCGGGTCGTGAGCGGAGCCCGCAGTGAAGACGAGCTTCACCTCGACCCGAGGCAGCGCGGAGGAGTGCGTCACGAATGCCGGCTCGGGTCCGGCCGGCTTCGCCGAGGCGGCAAACGTGGCGAGCGCCGGGACCGCCGTCATGGACGCGGGCATCGGATCCTTCGAGAGCGTCGTCACGACGAGGTTGGCGTCCGTGAGGTACGTACGGGCCGCCGCCTGGAGGTCGGCTGGCGTCAGCGTCTCTCCGAGCCGGTAATACGCGTTGAGGGTTCCGTACGAGCGCCGGAGCCTCACGTACCGCGCGAGGACCCCCGCGATCGTCTCGGTGTTGTCGAGGCTCCGCACGAGCGAATAGCGCGCGTTCGACTTCGCTTCCTGGAGCCGTTTGCCGTCGACGGGCTTGGCGCGCAAGGCCGCCACCGTCTTCAGGATCTCGTCGCGAACGTACGTCGGATCCGTTCCCTTCTTGAGGCGGGCCGCCACCGTGACGAGATCCGGGTCCTCCCTCAGATTCACGTCCGGGAAAAGGGCGTCGAGCTTCTGCTCCTTTTCGACGAGGCGCTTGTAGAGGTCGGAGGTCGGGCCGAACGACAGGTCGAAGAGCGCATCGATCGCCTGAAGGTCCTTCTTCGTCTCGGAGAAGGCGGGCCCGTGGAACGCCACGGTCACCCACGGGAGCGTCTCGCTCGGCCATGGGACGTGGGCGTAGAGAGGGCCGTGCGCCGGCGGCTCCTGAGGCACGGTGACGCTCTGCGCGCCGCGCTGCCAGCCGCTCCAGTACTTTTCGACGAGAGGAAAGACCGTTTCCGGCTTGACGTCGCCCGCGACGATGACCGTGGCGTACTCGGGCCGGTACCAGCGCGCGAAGAACGTCTTCGAATACTCGAACTGGTTGGGCATGTCCTCGATGTCCTTGAGGAAGCCCATCGTCGTGTGCTTGTACGTGTGGACGTCGAAGGCTTTTTCGCGCTGGACCTCGAAGAGCTTCTGGATCGGGTTCGCGCTGTTCTTGTTGTACTCGCCGAGAACGGCGCGCGCTTCGGTCTTGAACGCGGACTCGGAGTACGAAAGGTTCTCGAAGCGATCCGCCTCGATCTTCAGGATCGTCTCGAGGTCCTCCTTCGGGAACGTCGTGTGGTAGTTCGTGTAGTCGTCCGTCGTGTACGCGTTCTGCCGCGCGCCCGAGCGCGTGAGGATTTCCTGGTACTTCTCGGGCGGATACGTCTTGGTGCCGCGGAACATCATGTGCTCGAAGAAGTGGGCGAACCCGGACTTTCCCGGCTCGACCTCGTTCCGCGAGCCCGTCTTCACGGGAATCTGGATCGACACGATGTTTGGAAACCCGGTGGGCACGACGATGACCTTCAGCCCGTTCGGAAGCGTCTTCTCGGAAGCTTTGAAAGGCAGGAGGTCGCGGGGGGCGGCCGGGGATGCCGGCCTCTTCGCTGCTTTCGCGACGGTTGTCGGTTTCGCCTCCTGGGCGGTCGCGCGGGCGGTCACGACGGCGAGCAGGATGGCGGCAGGAGCACGGAAACGAGACATGCGGTCATCTCCTTCATGGACTCCGGGAATCTACCCGATACGCGGCCGGGTGCTTCGAGGTTTCACGGAGAGTATGTTGAAGGCGGGGACGGAGCTCGAATGGACCGCCTCGACGACGCCCTCGAGATCCTGGACGGGGCCGGGCCCGAGTACGGCGGCGGCCTCTCGAACCACGGCCCGATGGCGGCCGAGGCGCTCTTCACGCTCGGAGAACCCGGCGCGGTGGTGCCCTGGACGGAACGCTACCGCCGAAAGCTCGGCGACGAGCCCGCGCCCGGCAAGCCCGTCGAGCGCTCCGCGATTCCGGATGCGCTCGGGCAGATGCGAAGGTACCCGGACTGGCTTGCCCTCTTCCTGGAGGAGTTTCACGAGGGCCCCTGGGAGCCCGCCGTGGACCGGTGGGTGTACGAGCTCGCGCCGGGGTTCGCCGGGGCCGCCACGCACGGCATCATCCGCGTCGGCCACGCGGCGCGCTCGCTGGCCAGGCACGACACGCCGGGGCGGCGAAAAGAGCTCGCGCGGGGCTTCGCGTATTGGGCCGCGACGCACCAGACGCTTCCCGGGAAGGAAGGCCGGCCGGCGGGCCTCCCGCCCGCGCAGGCGCTCGCGCGCGTCCCGCGCCTGGCCGAGGACGTGCGCCGGACGGGGTCGATCTCGCAAGGCTTGAAGCTCGTGGAGAAGCTTCCCGATTTTCCGGGAGTGATCTCGCTCGTCGAAGCGCGTGCGTCCGAATCGTTCGTGTCCGCGCTGGGGGAGGTGTTCGCACGCGTCTTCCTCGCGGGGACGAAGGCGTCGGGGCGGACGATCGCGCTCGTCCATGCCGTCACCGGACCCGCCGCCGCTGGCCTTCTCCTTCCGCACGTGAGCCCGCGGACGGCGGCGCGCCTCTCGGCCTTCGCGTGGCAGGCCGGGGCGGCGCTCTACGCGGTTTACGGAAAGCCGCTCGGGCCGCCCGAAGTCGAAGCGCCGCGCGCGACGCCCGAGGCGCTGATCGCCGGCGCCGTGAAGAGCGGCGACGAGCACGCGATCAAGTTCACGGAAGGGTGCCTTCGCCTCGATGCCATTTCGCCGTCGCCGGCCTTCCGGTCGGCAGCTTCCCGGGCGGTCGAGCTGCTGTCGGAGCCCTAGAATCGGAAACGTGAACGCGAGCGCTCTTCCGGCATACGAGCGCGAGCCGTACCGCACGGAGCTCGAGGCTTCGGTTCTGGAGATCCGCGACGACGCCGGGCGGGCCTACGCGGTCCTCGACGACACGATCCTCTATCCGGAAGGCGGCGGCCAGCCCGCGGATCACGGTCTCCTGAACGAGGCCGAGGTCCTCGACGTACAGAAGGCGGGGGGAGAGATCCGTCACTACGTCTCCGCGGCCCTGTCGCCGGGGCCGGTGCGCGTGCGGCTCGACTGGGACAGGCGTTTCGACCACATGCAGCAACACACGGGACAGCATCTCCTCTCCGCGGTCGCGCAGGATCGCTTCGGCTGGCCGACGACGGCGTTTCATCTCGGTCCCGAGGTCTGCGACGTCGAGCTCGCGGCGCGCTCGCTCTCGCCCTCCGATCTCACGGGGCTCGAAGACGCCGTCGCCGCGGAGGTCCGGGCCGCCCGGGCCGTCCGTGCGCGGCGCGTCACGTTCGAGGAGTTCCCGGCTCTGCCCGTGAGGACGCGCGGGCTGCCGGAGAACCACACGGGCGACGTGCGGCTCGTCGAGATCGAAGGCGTGGATCTGAACACGTGCGGCGGAACCCATCTCTCGAATACCGCCGAGATCGAGGTCGTGGCGCTCCTGTCCGTCGAACCGCTGCGAGGCGGGACGCGCCTTTTCTTCGTGGCGGGACAGCGGGCGCGGAGGAGGCTCGTGCGCCACGAAGCGCGGAGCGCGGCTCTCCGGTCTCTTCTCGGCGCGCCGGACGACGGCCTCGCGGCCGCGGCGAAGGCGAAGCTCGACCAGCTGGCGGACGCGCAGCGGGCGCTCCGCCGCGGCGAGGAGGAGCTGGCCGCCGCGGCGGCGGAAGCCGCCCTCGCGTCGAATGCGCGCGTCGTCCGCGCACATTACGACGGACGGGACATGCCGTTCGTCCAGACGGTCGCGCGGCGTTTTTCGGAAAAGGCCGGTCCGCGCGCCGTGTTCCTCACCGCCACGCGCGACGGGCAGCACGTCTTCGCTCTGGGGGCGGGTGACGGCTTCGCGGACGCGCAGGCGCTGGGGCGCGAGATCGCTTCTCTCCTCCGGGGAAA
>DATGDV010000047.1:0-9444 GCA_035310685.1 Thermoanaerobaculia bacterium | reverse complement strand
CGAGGGCGGGCGGATCGACTTCGACGACCGCCCGAAGAAAACGAAGCACGAGATCCGCGACCTGACGATCGGGATCCCGTTCCTCTCGAACATTCCCTCGAAGGTCGAAATCACGACGCTGCCCGTTCTCGAGGCGACGGTGAACGGCTCGCCCTTCGCGCTGCGCGGAAAGACGAAGCCGTTCAGCGAGACGCGCGAGACGACGCTGAACCTCGACCTTTCGGACGTGGATCTGCCCTTCTACCTCGCGTACGTCCCGGCGGCCGCGAACGCGCACCTCACCTCGGCGCGCCTCGACGCGAAGCTCGCCTTCTCGTTCGCGCAGCCGCCCAAGGGAGGACCGGTGCTCGTCGTATCGGGGACGGCGGGACTCCGGAAGGTCGTCCTCAGCTTCACCTCCCGTCCTGCCTTCGACGTGGCCCTGTCTCAGGTGACGGTCGCGCTCGAGGGGCTCTCGACGGAGCCGGCGAAGCCCGCTGCGCTCGAAGTTTCCGCGAAGAGCGACGTGGGCGAGGTGGTCGAGAGCGCCGGCACGTTCACGCTGCGGCCGCTCGCGGTCGAGGGCCGTCTCGCGGCGGACGGCATCCCGTTGAAGCGGTATTCGACGCTCGTCGAGGAGTACGTGCCCGTCTCGTTCGACGACGGCATCCTCGGCTTGAAGACCCGGTACCGTTGGACGTCCGGGCGGGACGGCGACACGACTCTGTCCGGCCTCGCCGTCGACGTGAGATCGCCGCGTCTCAGGAAGAAGGGCGAGAGGGAGCCGTTCTTCAAGGCGGCGTCGCTCACGATTGCGGACACGTCGGTCGACTTCGCCGGGCATGCGTTCGTCCTCGGAAGCCTCGAAAGCGCCGCGGGCTTCCTCGCGGTCGTGCGCGAAAAAGACGGCAGGGCGGATCTCGCGAAACTCCTGCCTCCGCCGCCCGGGGGCACCCCTGCTCCGCCTCCCTCGGCACCGTGGGATGTCCTGCTGAAGAGGGCCGCGCTGAGGGGGTACACCGTGAGGGTGGACGACCGCAACGCGGGCCGTCCAGCCCGATACGCGCTCACGAAAACGGACCTCCTCCTCGAGAACCTCTCGACGGCGACGGACTCGAAGGGCGCGCTCGCGCTGACGTTCGGCGTGGACGGGAAGGGAGTCGCGTCCGCCAGGGGGACCGTCGGCTTCAAGCCGATGTTCGCGGACCTCAAGGTGAACGTGAAGGGCATCGACCTCGTCCCGATCCAGGCTTACGTCCTCCAGGACCTGCGCCTCGACCTCGCGAGGGGTTCCGTGGGCGCGGCCGGCTCGCTCGCGATCCGCGAAGACACGGCCGGCAAGGCGAGCGTCGTCTACACGGGGGACGCCCTCGTGGCGAACCTCCTCGCCCTCGACGAGTCGACGAAGTTCGATTTCGTCAGGTGGGAGTCTTTCTCCGCCTCCGGCATGAGAGCCGGCTACAACCCGCTCTTCCTCGAAGTGAAGCAGCTCGCCGCGGTCGGACTCGCCTGCCACGTCGTGATCGAAGAGGACGGCACGATGAACCTTCGCAGGATCGTCGGCGCGCCCGCGCCCAGTGACGCGGACGGGCAGACCGCGCCCGCTCTGGAAGACGAGAAGCCCGCGCCTGCGCCCGGCCCTGCGACCGCACCGGTGTCCTCCGGAACGCCGGAGGGAAAGGACCATGGTCTCGCCATGCCGATCCGGATCGACGAGATCACGCTTCAGGGCGGGCGGATCGGCTTCGAAGACCACTTCGTGAAACCGAACTACGCGGCGACGCTCGGGGATCTCGGCGGCCGCGTGACGGGCCTCTCGTCGGCGGGCGGAACGGTGGCCCGGGTCGACCTGCGCGGCAGCCTCGCGAACCACTCGCCGCTCCAGGTCTCGGGCGCGATCAACCCGCTCGCGGCCGCGACGTTCGCGGACGTGAAGGCGACCTTCCGCGACATCGACCTCCCGTCGTTCACGCCCTATTCGGGCAAGTACGCCGGGTACGCGATCGCGGGCGGCTCGCTCACGCTCGAAGTCGCATACAAGCTCGAAAACCGCAGGCTGACCGCCACGAATCGCTTTCTCGTGAACCAGTTCGACTTCGGTGAAAAGGTCGAGAGCAAGGATGCGACGAAGCTTCCCGTGAGACTCGCCGTCTCGCTCCTCAAGGACAAGGACGGCGTCATCGATCTCGACCTGCCGATCGAGGGCTCGCTCGACGACCCGAAGTTTCGCATCGGAAAGGTGATCTGGAAGATCCTCGGAAACCTGATCGCGAAGGCCGCGACCTCGCCGTTCGCGCTTCTCGGAAAGCTCCTTGGAGGGAAAGGCGAGGAATATTCGTCCGTGGACTTCCCGGACGGCGTCGCGGCCCTCGACGAGAATGCGAAAAAGAAGCTCGACACGCTCGCGAAGGCGCTGAAGGACCGTCCCGCCCTGACGCTGCAGGCCACGGGCCGCTTCTCGGGCGAGAAGGACCTCGAGGGGCTGCGGTCGTTCCGGGTGGAGCGAAAGATCAAGGCCCAGAAGCTCGCGGACCTCGCGAAGAAGGGCGCCGCGCCTGCGAGCGTGGACGACGTCGACGTGGGGGCCGCCGAGCGCGAGACCTACCTGAAAAAGGCCTACAAGAGGGAGAAATTCCCGAAGCCGCGGACGGCGCTGGGTCTCGCAAAGGACCTCCCGGCCGACGAGATGCAGAAGCTCATGCTCGCGAACGAAGCCGTGGGCGATGACGATCTCCGGCAGCTCGCCCTCGCGCGCGCGAACACCGTGAAGGACTACTTCGTCGGAGCGGGAGGCGTGGATCCTGGCCGCGTCTTCGTCCTCGAGCCGGCACGGGAGGCGGCCGCGCCGAAGGACAACGCCCGGCCCAGCCGCGTCGACTTCTCGCTGAAGTAACCGCTCGGGAGTCCTCCTCCGGTTCCTATACTGCTCGTATGTGGGAGCGGACGTTCCTGCGCGACCTCGCGGTCGTCCTGGCGGCGTCGTTCCCCGTTCTCTTCGTCTGCCGTCGGCTGAGGCTCCCGCAGGTCGTCGGTTTTCTCGTCACCGGCATCGCGATCGGGCCCCACGCGCTCGGCTGGGTCCGCGAGGCGAGCCGCGTCGAGTCGATCGCCGAGTTCGGCGTCGCGCTCATCCTCCTTTTCGTCGGGCTCGAATTCCCGATCCGGCGCCTGAAGGCTCTCGGCCGGACGTCGCTCGTCGGGGGGACTCTCCAGATGGCTCTCACGGCCGCGGCGGGGGCCGTCCTCGCGCGCGCGGGAGGAAGCACGGCGAACGAGGCGGTGTTTCTCGGCCTTCTCGTGTCGGTCTCGTCCACGGCCGTCGTCCTCCCGATCCTCAAGCAGCGCGACGAGCTCGCGGCCCCGTACGGCCGCAGGTTCCTCGCCGTGGCCCTGTTCCAGGACCTCGCGGTCATCCCGATCCTCCTCTTCCTCCCGGCGCTCGTCTCCGGGAGCGGCCCCGGAGCGGCCGCCGTCGCGGGGCGCGTGGTGGTCGCGATCGCGGGCGTCGCGATTCTCGTCGCCGTCGCGCGTCGCGCGGCCCCCCGCCTCCTCGACAGCGTCGCCCGAATGGGAAGCCGCGAGATCTTCACGGGCGCGGTCGTGGTCTTCGTCCTCGCCATGATCGCGGCGGGGGAGAAGGCGGGGGTCTCGGCCGCGATGGGCGCGTTCGCCGCCGGGATCGTCCTCGGCGAAAGCGACCACGTCCACGAAGTCGCCGCGACGCTCGCCCCGCTCCACGACCTGCTCTCGAGCCTCTTCTTCGTCTCGATCGGAATGCTCCTCGAGCCCGCGTTTCTCGCCCGGCACCCGGCCGAGGTCGCCGGCGTCGTCGCCGCTCTCGTCGGCGTCAAGACGGCCGCCGCCTTCGCCGCGCTGCGCGCTTCCGGGACGGTGCCGCGGACGGCGCTGCGCGCGGCGCTCGCTCTCGCCAACGTGGGGGAGTTCTCGTTCGTCCTCGCGACGACCGGGGTCTCGCTCGCGCTCCTTTCGGGGGAGGCGCGGCAGGTCGTCCTCGCGGCGACGGTCGGGACGCTCGTCCTCGCCCCGTTCCTCGTCGCGGCCGGGCCCGCGCTCGCCGTGCGGCTGCCGGAGGCCGTGGAGGATCCCGGCGAGAAATCGGAGGCGCCGCTCGCGCAGCACATCGTCGTCGTCGGCGCCGGACTGAACGGCACGAACGTCGCGCGCGTCCTCCTGGAGACCGGCATCCGCCACGTGCTCGTCGACATCGACCCGGAACGCGTGGCGGCGGCGCGACGCGAGGGGCTTCACGTGCTCCGGGCCGACGCGACGGGGCTCGAGGGCATGCGTGCCGCCGGCGTCGAGCGCGCGCTCGGCGTCGTCGTGACGATCCCGGACCCGGACGCCTGCCGGCGCGTCGTGCGCCTCGCCCGGATGCGCAACCCCGACGTGCGCGTTCTCGTGAGGACGCGCTACGTGAAGGAGGTCGAGACTCTTCGCGCGTTCGGCGCGGACGAGGTGATCCCGGAGGAGTTCGAGACGTCCATCGAGCTCGTGGCGCGCGTCCTGCGGCTCCTCCACGTGCCGGGAAACGTCGTCGCGACCCAGATCCGCATCCTGCGCGACGAGGCGTACAGGCACCTGCGCGACCCGCAGTCGAGGGTGGAAAGCGGCAGGCGACTCTCGGCCCTCGTCGCGGCCGGCACGAGCGAGCTGTTCCTCGTCATGCCCGAAACGGCGGCAGACGGCCGGCTCCTCTCCGAGCTCGAGCTTCCGGCCGCGCACGTCGCGGTCCCGGCCGTCCTGCGTGACGGCGTCCCGCACGCGCCGCCGCCGCAGGACCTCCGCCTCGCCGCGGGAGACACGCTCGTCCTCGTGGGCGCGCATGAGGACCTCGCGCGCGTGCTCACCCGCCTCGAGGCCCCCGCGGCCGCACCGGCCGCGAGCTGAAGTCCTTCCACGGGCGTTCAGGCCTCCGGGTTGACTCCCGGCGGTTTCAGGCACACATTGTCCCTGCCTGGGGGTGGCCCGAAAGGGCCTGAGATCACACCCCGGAACCTGATCCGGCTTGAACCGGCGTAGGGAAAGGCAGAAAGAGATCACATGCCGTCCAGAATTCTCCGGGCCCTCTCGCTCCTGGTCTTCCTCCGATCATCGGTCGTTGCGCTGGCGCAGGAGCCGGCTCCCACGCCGACGCCCACCGCCACGCCGACGCCCACCCCCACTCCGACGCCGATTCCGGCCCTTGCCCCCCGGGTCTCGGAGAACGTCGTCGTGAAGGCGCTCCGCGCGGACGACGTCACGCCGGTCACGAAGACGGACCTCGACCGGCCCGAGCTCAACGCGAAGAGCTGGGGACAGGAAATGCCGGTGCTGCTCCAGGAGGCGCCGTCCGTCACGGCGTATTCCGAGACGGGCTCGGGGCAGGGATACGCGTACCTGTCGCTGCGCGGCATCGGGCAGACGCGCGTGAACATGACGTTCGACGGCGTTCCGTTGAACGAGCCGGAGGACTCGGCCGTCTACACGGCCGACTTCGCGAACCTCACGGGCAACGTCTCGAGCGTGCAGATCCAGCGGGGCGTCGGGACGTCGACGGTGGGGGCCGCGTCCTTCGCGGGCTCCGTCAACTTCGAGAGCCTCGATCCCGCCGCCTCGCCGGCGCTCGACCTCCAGCTCGGCGCGGGCTCTTTCGGCACCGCCCGCGCGAGCGCGAACTGGAACAGCGGAACGTTCGGCGGCGGCTGGCGGCTGTCGCTGCGACCGTCGTGGCAGACGACGGACGGATTCCGCGAGAGCTCGGGCGTGAAGCAGGACAGCGTCTTCTTCTCGGCCACGCGCGATTTCGAGGCGTCGACGCTGCGGTTCTCGGGCTTCGCGGGGGAGGAGCGCATCCAGCAGGCCTTCCTCGCCGTGGAGAAGGACGTCCTCGAGAAAGACCTCACGTTCAATCCGCTCGCGCCCGAGGAGAAGGACCATTTCACCGAGTACCTCGTCTCGGGCCAGTGGACGAAGGCGCTCGGACCCGACGCGAGCCTCTCCCTGAAGGGCTATGCCGTGGGCGCGGGCGGCTGGTACCGCCTCTTCGCGGACGAGGAGAATCGTACGGACCTCAAGGAATACGGACTGTCCTGGTTCTTCGGCGGCGGCCTCGCGACGTACACGCGGGATTTCGGGACCTTCCACCTGACGGCCGGAGCCCACGCGTACGGCTACCGGTCGACGCACACGCAGGACGACGTGGACGGGCCGCGGAACTACCTCAACCACGGGTACAAGAACGAAGTCAGCGGGTTCGTGAAACTGCTCGGCAACCTCGGCGCGTGGCATCCCTTTCTCGACGCGCAGGTGCGGTACGCGCGCCTTACGTATTCGGGCGACGTCGGAGAGGCCGGGCGCGGCTGGACCTTCTTCAACCCGAAGGCCGGCGTTCGCGTCGACCTCTCGGAACGGTCGAGCGCCTACGTGTCGATCGGCCGGACCAAGCGCGAGCCGGCGCGATCGGACATCCTGCTCGGCGAGGACAACGCCTCGACGCTCCCGAACTTCGACGCGGTCAAGCCCGAGAGCGTCTGGGACGTCGAGCTGGGCGCCGAATGGCGGACGAAGGACCTCGTCCTGCGCGCGAACCTCTACGACATGGAGTTCCGCGACGAGATCGCGCTCACCGGCGAGCTCTCGGCGATCGGCCTTCCGCTGCGGCGGAACGTGGAGAAGAGCAACCGCCGGGGCCTCGAGCTCAGCGCCGCGTGGCAGGCGCTCCCCGCGCTCGGGATCACGGCCGCCGCGAACCTGAACCGCAGCCGGATCAGCGAGTGGACGCAGTTCTACGACGTGTACGACGCGGACGGAAACTTCATCGGCTCGGCGCCGCGCACGTTCCACGACGTGACGCCCGTGGGGACGCCGCCGTTCGTCGCGACGGTCGGCGTCGAGACCACGGCGCTCCCGGACGTGACCGCCGGCCTCACGGGCCGCTACGTCGCCGCCTCGTGGCTCGACAACACGAACGCGGAAGGTCTCGAGGCGCCGCGCTTCTTCCAGCTCGACGCCTCCTTCCGGTTCGACCTCTCGCGCCTCGTCGCGGCCGGAAGGCCGCGGCTCTCGGTGCGCGTCAACAACCTCCTCGACAACCGTCGCATCTTCCCCAGCGGGTACTCGTACCTCTACGTGACGCGCGACGCGGGACAGGACACCGTCTCGGGGATCCCGTACTACTACGCGTCGGCGACGCGAAGCGTGTCCGTGACGCTCGATCTGGGCCTCTGGTGAACGCTCTCGAGATCGCAGGGGCCGCGACCGGCGCTCTCGGGGTGTGGCTCACGGCGCGCGAGAACGTGTGGTGCTGGCCCGTGAGCCTCGCCAACGTCGCGATCTACGCGTTCGTCTTTCGCGACGCGAAGCTCTACGCCGACATGGGCCTTCAGGGCTTCTATTTCGCGATATGCCTTTACGGCTGGTGGGCGTGGCTGCACGGCGGGGCGGCGCGCGGGCGGCTCGTCGTGTCGCGTGCGCCCCGGATCGTGCTCGCGGCCTCGGCCGTGGCCGGAATCGTCTTCGCGGCGGCGCTCGGAACGTTCCTCCGTTCGAAGACCGACGCGGCGCTCCCGCTCTGGGACGCGGGAACGACTTCCTTCAGCCTCGTGGCGCAGTTCCTCCAGACGCGGAAGTGGATCGAGAACTGGCCCATCTGGATCGCGGTGGACACCGTTTACGTCGGCATGTACGTCGTGAAGCGCCTGTACCTGACCGCGGGCCTCTACGCGCTCTTTCTCGCCCTCGCGGGAGTGGGCCTCGTCGCGTGGCGGCGGAGCCTCGCCGGGGGCGATGCACCGGCGTGAGCGTGCTGAAGATCGTCCTCACGGGCGGAGAGTGCACCGGAAAGACGACGCTTGCGCGGGCGCTGGCCGAGAGTCACGACACGGCCTGGGTCCCCGAGGCCGCGCGCGAGGCGGCTGTCGCGAAGCCGGCACCGCTCGGTTTCGAGGACGTCGCGCCGATCGCGCGCGCTCACCTGGCCGCCGCGGACGCGGCCCTGCACGAAGCGGCCCGGCGCGAGAGGCCCGCGGTGTTCTTCGACCAGGACCTCCTGTCGACCTCCATCTACGCGCGTCATTACTACGGCGATTGCCCGCCCTGGATCGAGCGGCTCGCCACCGAGAGGGTGGGAGACCTCTACCTTCTCTGCCTTCCGGACCTCCCGTGGACTCCGGATCCGGCGCGCGACCGGGGCGACCGGCGCGAAGAGATGCATGCGCTCTTCGCGGAGGCCCTTGCCCGTTCCGGCGCGCCGTTCGCCGAGGTCGGGGGCCGGGGATCCGAGCGCCTCGCGCGGGCAGAGGCCGCCGTGGCGGCGCTTCTCGGATCGCGCGCGTGAGGACCGTCAACGGCGGCGCACCCCGAGAAGAGACAGCAGGAACGACCCGAAGGCGCCCTCGGCGCCGAGGACGAGAAAAAGCACGCCCGGGATCATCCAGCGCATCGTCTCGCCATATGCGAGATCGTGGAAGCCGGCGGCCTTCCATCCGGCGAGGACGTGGCCGACGAGGAACGCCCCGGCGACGAGTGCCGCCGCCGAAGCCGCAAGGCCGGTCTCGAGCGTGACCCAGCGGTCGAAGAGCGGCTCGAGGAGGGGGTCTTTCGGGAGGAGGCCTTCCGTGATGCCGAAGATCTTGGCGCACACGCCGAAGAAGATCGCCTGAGTGCCGACGAGGACCATCGCGGCGCCTGCGAGGATCGTGTGGACGTCCCACCTCGCGCCGAGAGCCTCGCGCGGCCCGGGGAGGAGCCAGAGGATCAGCGCGGCCCCCAGGAGGACGAGCGCGACCCCGGGCGCGAGGAAGAGCCAGCGGGGGGAATAGAGAAGGAGGAAGCGCAGGTGCCGCCAGCCATCGCGCCACGTGCGCAGATGCGGCGGCCGCGTGCGGCCGTCCTTTCGCAGCGTGACGGGGATCTCGGCGATCGCGAGGCCGAAGAGCGCCGCCTTCACGACCATCTCGCTCGCGTACTCCATTCCGGTCGTGCGCAGGTCGAGCTTCTCGAGCGCCTCCCGACGGAAGGCCCGCAGGCCGCAATGAAAGTCGGAAACGTTCGTGCGGAAGAGGAGCCGTCCCGCGCCGCTCAGGAGGGGGTTCCCGAGCCATCGGTGGAGCGGCGGCATCGCGCCAGGCTCGATTTTGCCGCGGAGTCGCGAACCCATGACGAGATCGGCCCCCGAATCGAGCGCCTTGACGAACTGGGGGACCGCGCGGAAGTCGTACGAGAGATCCGCGTCGCCCATGACGACGTAACGGCCGCGCGCTGCGGCGAAACCGCCTGCGAGCGCCGCGCCGTACCCTCGACGTGCAACGGAGACGACGCGTGCCCCGGCGCGCTCCGCCAGCCCGCGCGAGCCGTCCGCCGAGCCGTTGTCGGCCACGACGACCTCCCCGTCGAGGCCGGCGCGCTCGAGGGCGCTCCGCGCCTCGAGGACGCATCGCTCGACCGTCTCCGCCTCGTTCAGGCACG
>DATGDV010000046.1:0-3065 GCA_035310685.1 Thermoanaerobaculia bacterium | reverse complement strand
ATCGGTGTACTTTGTTGTCTAGTGTTGTCTATTGATGGGAAATAGATTCTTGACATGAGTCCCGAGTCAGCCGAGATCCTCAACATCAGACAGCTTTCCGAATACCTCATGGTTTCGGAGAAGACGATCTACCGGATGCTCGACAAGGGTCTCCTGCCCGCACTCCGCATCGGCGCGCAGTGGCGCTTTCGGAAGCGCGACATCGACGGCTGGCTGGACGAGCGGGTGAAGAGGGTCGAAGTCGAGGGGCACTCGGCGGTTCTCGAGGAGCTTGCGCCGTCGGAGATCGACATCCATCCGCTGCTTCTGCCCGAGAACGTGTGGCTCGACGTACCGCCCCTGCCGCGGGACGAGCTCCTCTCGTGGATCGTCATGCGCGCTGCGCTCGAGCCCGGCGTCGACCGGGAGGCCCTCGTCGAATCGATCCGGCAGCGCGAGCTCGTCTGCTCGACCGCTCTCGTCGAGGACGCTGCCTTTCCCCACCCGAACGAACCGTCTGACTTCCGGTTCTCGCGGAAGCGGATCCTGCTCGCCGTCACGCGCGAGCCCGTGAACTTCCACGACCCCAACGGCAACCGGCCTCGCGTCATCCTGGTCATCCTCGCCCGGACGACGCAGGGCTACCTCCTCACGATCTCGCGCGCGGTGAAGCTCTTCGGGAGCGCCGCCCTGATCGATCGCATCACCCGAAGCGCCAGCGCCGCCGAGCTGATCGGTTCCGTTCGGGACGCGGAGGAACGCCTGAAAGCCTCGGTGCCGCGGTGACTCCATGCGCGTGACGGTCCGGGAAGCAGCGGCGCTCCTCCACTCCCCGGAGGAAAAGATCTACGCGTGGATCGAGTCCGGCGACCTGCCGGCGTACCGCATCCACGACCAGTACCGCATCAACCGGAGCGAGCTCCTCGAGTGGGCGACCTCCCGGAAGCTCTCCGTCGACCCCGCGTTGTTCCACGAAGAGGACGAGGACGAGCGCATCCCGTCGGTCGCCGAGAGCCTCGAGCGCGGAGGCGTCTTCCATGACGTCGGCGGAGCCACGCGCGAGGAGGCGCTGCGCGCGATCATCGCCCTCCTGAAGCTCGACGACGAGGGAGACCGGGAGGCGCTCCTCCACCTCCTCCTCGCCCGGGATGCCGCGGCGGTCGTGCCGGTCGGCGACGGAATCGGAATCCCTCACGTGAGGAACCCGATCGCCCTTTCCGCCGACGAGCCGTCCCTGTCCCTGGCGTTTCTGCGGCAGCCGGTCGATTTCAACGCGCCGGACGGCCAGAAAGTCTTCGCTCTCTTCTTTCTCGTCAGCCCGACGACACGCGTTCACCTCCAGATGCTCGCGAAGATCGCTTTTCTCCTCAACGACACGGGATTTCGCGCGGCGATTCGCGGCCGCGAATCGGCCGCCCGCCTGATCGAAACGGCACGTCACATCGAAGAGGCGGGCGTGTGACGCCGACGACACTCGAGCTCCTGGCCGCCGCGTCGGCCCTCGTCGGGTTCAGCGGATTCCCCGGCCTGCTGATGCCGGCGGGAACGAAGACGTCGCAACGAGTCGCCACGTGGTGCCACGTCCTCGGATGCGCTCTCGGCACCGCGGCCGCGGGCCTCGCGCTCGCCGGGAACACGGCGACGGCGCGGCTCGCGTGGCCCCTGCCGGGCGGCGCGCTGACCTTTACGCTGGACCGCCTGTCGGCGTTCTTCCTCGTGCCGGTCTTCGTCGTCGCCGGCCTCGGCTCGGTCTACGGCGAGGGCTACTGGGCGGAAGCGCATCACCCGGAGAACGGAAAGAAGCTCCGCGTCTTCTACGGGCTCGCCACGGCCGGCCTCGCGCTCGTGATGGTCGCCGGCGACGCCTGGAGCTTCCTCGTGGGCTGGGAGATCGTGTCGCTCGCCGCGTTCTTCCTCGTCACGACGGACGGGGACGATGCCGCGGCGCTTCGCGCGGGCTGGATCTACTTCGTGTCGGCCCACGCGGGCACGCTGGTCCTCTTCGCGATGTTCGCCCTGCTCCGCGACGCAACCGGCGCGTGGCACCTCGCGCCCTCGGCGGCGCTGGGCTCCTCCCCGCTCCTGACGCCGATCCTGCTCCTCGCCCTCGCCGGCTTCGGCCTCAAGGCGGGTGTGATCCCCCTCCACGTCTGGATTCCGGGCGCGCACGCGGCGGCGCCGAGCCACGTCTCGGCCCTGCTTTCGGGCGTCGTCCTGAAGATGGGGATCTACGGCCTCGTGCGCGTCCTCTCGATGCTGCCGGACTATCCGAGATGGCTGGGCCTCGCGCTCGTGGCTCTCGGCATCACGTCGGGCGTCCTCGGCGTCGTGATGGCGCTCGCGCAGCACGATCTCAAGCGCCTCCTCGCGTACCACTCGGTCGAGAACATCGGAATCATCCTCCTCGGGCTCGGGGTGGGCGTGCTCGGGATCGCGCAGCACCGGCCCGACTGGGCCGTCCTCGGGTTCGCGGGCAGCCTCCTCCACGTGTGGAATCACGCGGCCTTCAAGGCACTACTCTTCCACGCGGCAGGAGCCGTGATCCACGCGACCGGCACCCGGGAGATCGACGCGCTCGGCGGCCTGTTTCGGCGCATGCGCTTCACGGGAGCCGCCTTTCTTCTCGGGGCCGCCGCGATCTCGGGCCTGCCGCCTCTCAACGGCTTCGTGAGCGAGTGGCTGATCTCTCTCGCGAGCTTTCGGGCTCTCACCGGCCCGAGCGGGGGCGTGGAGATGCTCGGAGCTGCCTCCGCCGCGCCCGCGCTCGCGCTCATCGGGGCGCTGGCGATCGCCTGTTTCGTCAAGGCCTTCTCGGCCGTCTTTCTGGGGACGGCGCGCGGGCCGCACGCGACGCGCGACGTAGCCGACGCGAGCTCTTCCATGCGGTTTTCGATGGGGGCTCTCGGTCTGTCCTGCGCCGCGATCGGCCTCTGGCCGGCCGGCGCGGCAGGCGTCAGCCGCCGCGCGGCGGACGCCCTCCTCGGGACGCACGCCGGGCCGGCGTCGAGCGCCGACCTCGGCACCCTCGGCTGGATGCCCCTCCTCCTGCTCGCGGTCATCGCCGTCGCCGTCGCCGCCGGCCTGGC
>DATGDV010000045.1:0-2362 GCA_035310685.1 Thermoanaerobaculia bacterium | reverse complement strand
TTCTCCGGGAGGAGGCCCGGTCGCGCGACCGGGAAGACCCGCTCGCGCGGTTCCGGGACGAGTTCGTCTTCGAGGAGGGGGGCCCCCTCTATCTCGACGGGAACTCTCTCGGTCGGCTTCCGAAGCGCACGGTCCCTGCCCTGGAACGCACCGTACGGGCCGCGTGGGGCTCGCGCCTCGTGCGCGGCTGGAACGAGGGCTGGGCCGATGCGCCCCGGCGCGTGGGCGACAAGCTCGCCCGCCTCCTCGGTGCGGCGCCCGGCGAAGTCGCGGTCTCGGACGCGACGAGCGTGAATCTCTTCAAGCTGGCCGTCGCGGCGCTTCGGGCGCGCCCCGGCCGAAAGACGATCGTCACGGACGCGCTCAACTTCCCCTCGGATCTCTACGTGCTCGGCGGCGCGGCGGACCTTCTCGGCGGCCGTGTGGCCGTGGTTCCCGCACGCGACGGCATCTCTGTAAACGCGGCGGATCTCGGCGCGGCGATCACGGAAGACACGGCGCTCGTCTCGCTCTCGCACGTGGCGTACCGGAGCGGCTTTCTTCACGACATGGCGGCC
Source organism: Thermoanaerobaculia bacterium (assembly GCA_035310685.1). Taxonomy (GTDB): domain Bacteria; phylum Acidobacteriota; class Thermoanaerobaculia; order UBA5066; family UBA5066; genus Fen-183. The sequence goes on along the minus strand of DATGDV010000045.1, from coordinate 1,805 downwards.
GTCACGGCCCTCGCGCACGCCGCGGGCGCGCTCGTCCTGTGGGACGTGAGCCATTCCGCGGGAGTGGTTCCGATCGACCTCGAGGCTTCCGGCGCCGACCTCGCGGTGGGATGCACGTACAAGTACCTGAACGGCGGGCCCGGATCTCCCGCGTTCCTTTTCGTGCGGCGCTCTCTCCAGCAGTCGCTCGACAATCCGATCCGCGGCTGGTTCTCGCGGCACGAGCCCTTCTCGTTTTGCGAAAGTTACGAGCCGGCGCGCGATCTCTCCCGGTTTCTCGTAGGCACGCCGCCGATCCTCTCCCTGGCGGCGGCGGAGGAGGGAGTCGACCTCGCGCTCGAGGCCGGGGTCGGCCTTGCGCGCGAGAAGTCGGTCGCACAGGGGGAGTTCCTCGTGCGTCTCTGGGAGGAACTCCTCGAGCCGCCCGGGGTGACGCTGCGTTCCCCGCGGGAGGCCGCGCGTCGCGGCTCGCACCTGTCGTTCGGGCATCCCGAGGGTCTCGCGATCGACCGGGCGCTCATAGAGGAGATGCATGTCATCCCGGATTTCCGGCCGCCGGACGTGATTCGCTTCGGCTTCGCACCCCTTTGCACGCGCTTCGAGGACCTTTACGAGGCCGCCGACCGGTTCCGGCGGATCCTGGACGAGGGCCTCTGGCGCCGTTACGCGGGCGCGGGGCCGGCCGTGACCTGACGGATCACTCGAACCAGCCGACGACGTCGAAGATGGCCTGGACCGAGCCGCTGGCAAGGCCGTCCACGAGGACGTCGCCGTTCGTGCCGAGCGCGACGGTGAGGTTGTCCGCGCGCGTCTGGCCGGCCGAGAAGCTCGCCGTCGTCGTGCCCGTCGGGCCCGCCCCCCCCGGCGCGACGCGCAGGGAGCCTCGCGTGGTCGGAGCCGTGATCGTCAGGTTGCCGGCGACCGATTTCGCGGTCGCGGGCACGCCGCACCGGCCTCTGATGACGAACGAACGCGGGACGCCCGCCGAGATCGCGGGCCCTCCGTAGGGGCCGGTCGCGTTTCGCGTGTCGAAGACGCGGCACGGCGCGAGCGTGTGAAACAGCGTCGCCGGCGGCGGAGGCGCGGCCTTGGTGTAGTCCACCTCCACGGTGAGCGAGGTCGAGGTCTTCGAAAGCACCGTGATGGTGAGCAAGAGCTCGGGGTCGGTGAAGCTCGCGCCGACGTCGAGCTCGGCGTCGTCGAAGGTCGTCGTGGCAGGCTTCGTGTCGAGGAGATCGGTCCCGCTGACGGCGCTCGGCGCGAAGCGGATCAGGCCGCCGTTCACGACCGTGGTCGGCTCGACGGCATCGAAGCCGGAGCGGTTCCGCCACTCGATCCAGTACGTGCGGCCGGGCATCGTCGTGGGAACCTTCACGGCGTACAGCGATTGCCCCGGCACCTCGAGAGCGCCCAGCGTGTACGTGGCCGTGCCGCCGGGGTGGACGGCGATGCCCGTCGTCCAGCCGAAAATGTTCTTCGAGTACGCATTGAAGTGCCCCGCGCGGGAGTTGCCCATGACGTCGAAGCGGTCGCCGTACTCGCTGCGGGTGCAGCCGGTGGGCGCGATCGGCACGGTTCCGCAATCGTACGAGTGCGCGTGCATGACGCCGAAGTTGTGGCCCAGCTCGTGGCCCGTAACGAGCAGGCTCATCGACCCCGTGCCGTTGATCCACGCGCCCGACCAGCCCACGTACGCCATCCCGTTCCAGCCGCAGGGGAGCGCCGGGAAGACCCAGACGAGGAAGTTGTAGCTCGCGAGGTTGTAGCCCGCTGCCGTCGCGCGGTTGTTGGCCTGCGTCTGGACC
>DATGDV010000044.1:0-5870 GCA_035310685.1 Thermoanaerobaculia bacterium | reverse complement strand
ATTCTTTCTCTCCTCCGAAAGGCGAACAGCTCCGCGCCCATCAGGCTTCTCGGCCTCTACAACCCGTTCCCCGAGACGTTCGACAGGCGCACCGCGAAAGAGACGCTCCTGAAATGGAACGTCGCTCTCGAGGAAGCGAGCTACTCCGTTCCCGGCGCGAGCGTCGTGCCGACCGCCGACCTCTTCGAAGAGCGGCCGGACCGCCTCTCGTCGGACCGCTTCCACCCGGGTCCGACCGGCTACGGGGAGATCGCGTCGCGCGTGGTGTCGACCCTGAACGTGCCGGCGGCGGCGCCGCGAAAGTCCTGATGGCGCAAGGCACGGAGGAAGCGGGGCTCGACGTCGGCGCCACGCTCGCGAAGGTCGTCGTCGTGCCGGCGGGGGCCGCTCTCGATCCCGCCGCCTTTCAGACGCTCATTTGCGCCAGCAGCGACGCGGCCGCACTTTCCGCTTTCCTGAGCCGGCACCCCAACGCCTCGCTCGCGGCCACGGGCGCGGGCTCGGGCCGCCTGCAGAACGTCCTGAAGGGCGTCGGGGAGATCCTGCTCACGGACGAGTTCGAGGCCTGGGGCGAGGGCGAGCGCGTCCTCCTCGCGCGGGCCGACTTCGTCCCGACCACGCCCCACCTGCTCGTGAGCCTCGGAACGGGGACGTCGATCCTGCGCGTCGGGCAGGAAGGCCGTGTGGCGCGCGCGGGCGGCACGGGCCTCGGCGGCGGCACCCTGCGCGGCTTCGGGCAGCTCCTCCTCGGCCAGGTCGACCACGACGCGCTCACGACGCTCGCGGGCCAGGGCGACCGGCGGCGCATCGACCTGCTCGTGCGGGACCTCTACCAGTCGGGCGAGATCCCGCTCCAGGGCAATCTCACGGCGTCGAACCTCGGCCGCGTGTCGTCCCGCGACTCGCGGGACATCGCGCACGCGATCACCGGCCTCGTCGCCGAGAACGTCGCGCTCCTCGCCGCGGCCCTCTCGAAGCAGGAGGCCACGCCCGGCCCTCTCGACGTCGTGTACGCGGGCTCCACGCTCATTCGAAACGTCGCCCTGAAGGACATCCTCGCCTTCGCGACGTCCGTGGGCGGCGCGCGGGCCCGCTTCCTCCCGCACGGAGAGTTCGTCGGCGCCGTCGGCGCGCTCGTGCGCGGGCGCAGGCGACGCGAGGGCCTTTCGGCGTGACCGGCGTCGCCGTGGACCTCGAGGGCCGCGTCGCCCTCGTGACGGGAGCTTCGCGAGGCATCGGCGCGGAGATCGCGCGACGGCTCGCGGCCGCGAATGCGCGTGTCGCGATCCACTACGGAAAATCCCGCGACGCGGCGCGCGCCGTCGCGGCGTCCATCGCCGCGGCCGGGCACGCGGAGCCTCTCCTCGTCCCGGCCGACGTCGCGTCTGAGGACGAGAGGCGGCGGCTCTACGGCGAAGTCGTGGCCCGGCTCGGCGCCCCCGAGATTCTCGTGAACAACGCGGGCTTCTACCGGAGGAACGCGTTCGAGGAGACGGACGACGCGAAGTGGCTCGCGCGGTGGCGCGAGACGATGGCCGTGAACCTCGAAGCGGCCGCGCACCTGAGCTTCCTCGCGCTGCCCGCGATGCGCGAGAGGTCCCGGGGACGGATCGTGATGATCTCCTCGCGCGCGGCGTTCCGGGCCGAGACGGATCACCCGGACTACGCGGTCTCGAAAGCCGGGATGGTGAATCTCGCCCGCTGCCTCGCGCGGAGCGAGGGGCCGCACGGAATCACGGCGAACGCGATCTGCCCCGGATGGGTCCGGACCGAGGCGGTGCGCGACGCGCTGGACGGTCCGCAGGCAGCCGAGATCCTCTCCCAGATTCCGCTCGGGCGCGTTGCGTCGGCGGCCGACGTCGCGAACGCCGTGCTCTACCTCGTGTCGTCGCTCGGCGCGTACGCGAACGGCATCGCGATTCCCCTGAACGGCGGGTCGTACCTCCACTGAGGTTCCGCGAAATTCGAGCCTGCCGACGAAATCAGGCGGATAATTCGAGCTTGGCATGTCGAGGCGTGCGTGGCTCCTCGTCTTCGCCCTGATCCCGGCGGTCGCAGCCGGCGGGGCCGAGCCGTCGGCCACGGAGGAATCCGCGGCGGGCGCGCCGGTCCCTCCTCCGCGACCGCCGCTCGTCGAGAGATTTCAGCTCTTCTCCCTCACGCCTCTTCCCCTCCCGGTCCTCGACCTCTCGGGGCTCCCCGAGGAGAAGCGCCTCTTCCACCAGCAAGGCGATCCCGACTCGCTCTTCACGCTGGGCGACCCCACGCCCGAGGGCCAGGTGCACGTGAAGCCCGCCATCGAGGTGAACGAGATCTTCCTCAAGGCCGTTCCGCCCGACGCGAGCCAGGGCCTCGGCGAGACCCGCCCCCGCGCCGCCGGCAGCTTCCTGCCCCTCGACCGGTCCGGCCGGCCCTATCAGCTTCGCCTGGGAGCCCGACTCGTCTGGTAGCGTTGGCCGCGATGAGGTCGCTTTTCCCCCTCGTGGGCGTCTTCGCCCTCGCGTTCCCCCTTGCCGCCCAGACGGGGTCGGTCTCGCGTGCCGTGAGCATCTCGGTGACGAACGTCGACGTCGTCGTGACGGACTCGTCCGGGAAGCCCATCACGGATCTCACCGCGGCGGATTTCGAGATTCGGCAGGATGGAAAGGTCCAGCCGATCACGAACTTCTCGTTCGTGCACAACCCTCTTCCTGCGCCTCCGCCGGCGCTCGAGCCCGGGCGGACGCCTGAGCCGGCGATCGTGCCGGTCGAGCCGGCCCTGCCCGCAGCCGCCCGCGCGCACCTGATCGTCTTTCTCGACGAGCTCCACCTCACCCCGATCAACCGGAATCGGGCGCTGATCAGCCTGAAGGAGTACCTCTCGACCGTGGTCGGGCCGAACGTGGAAGTCCAGCTCGTGACGTGGGACCGGTCGCTGCGCATCCGGGGGCCGTTCCTCAACGAGGCGCCCCTCCTCGGCGCGATGCTGACCGAGCTCGGGAAGGACGCCACGCTCGGCAGCGTTCCCATCCGCGAGCGCGCCTTCCTGCTTCGGAGATCGATCGGTCCTTCACCGCCGATCCGAGGACCCAGCCGTCGCTCCTCGACTCGGCCATCACTTCCGTAAAAGCGTGGGCCGACGCGCAAGCCGCGGATCTCGATTCCACGGCCGAAGCCGTTCGCGTCGCCCTTTCCTCACTGGCAGGCGTAGAGGGTCGAAAGGTGCTCTTCTTCGTGACCGAGCATCTGACCCCTCATCCGGCGCGCGATCTCTTCGACTATCTCCAGCATGGAATGCAAAACGCGGGCACGGGTGGCAGGAGGTCGCCCGGATCCGCCTCGGCGGGCGGCCCGGTCAACAATCTCGTCTGGAAACAGTGGGATCGTACCGCGGCGTTCAAGGACATCACGTCCTCGGCGAACGTCGCGGGCGTCTCGATCGTAACGATCGACGCGGGAGGGCTCGGCTTCGACGATTCGCTCTCACCGGAGACCAACGGAGGCTACCTGGGAAGGATCGACAGCAGCATCGGCTTGCTCGACATGCAGACGGCGATGGGCTTCCTCGCGGAGGAGACCGGAGGGGCGACGATTCAGGGCGGCAACGACCTCGGGGTTGCGTTGAAAGGGCTCGAAGCGGACTGGACGGCGTATTACTCCCTCGGTTACGAGAGTCCCGACACGAAGCCCGGAGCGCCGAGGTCCCTCAAGGTCGCCGTCCATCGGCCCGGCGCGCGCGTGAGAACGCGGCGGGCCGTCATCGAGAGGACGCCGGAGCAGAAGGTCGCCGACGCGGTGCTCTCGGGAGCCTACATCCCGCACGTCGTCAACCCGCTGCACGCCTCCCTCCACATCGGGACCCCGAAGAAGTCGGGAAAGCTGTGGCTCGTTCCGCTCGAGTTCAAGATCCCGTTCGAAAAGCTCACGCTCGTGCCGCAGGGCGACCGCGCCAAAGGCGCCGTTCTCTTCACGGCGGTCACCGCGGCGCCCGACGGCAAGGTCTCGAAAGTCATGACCGAGCGTGCGCCGCTCGACATCCCGGCCTCCGAGCTCGGCAGGGTCGCCGGCAGGACCTTCACCTACCTCGCGACGCTCAAGGTGCGCGCCGGCGCGCAGGTCTTCTCCACGGCGCTCACCGACGAAGTCTCACAGCTGACGAGCTACGTCCAGCCGCACGTCGTCGTCGGCGACGGTCCGGCCGCGCGTTGATTCTCAGTCAACGTCGAAGCGCGACGAGAGCCGCGAGCGCGGCGTCCTTCTGATCCCTTCCCCAGGGAGGGCCGACCGACTTGCCGAGCGCCGCGATCTTCTTCACGAGGTCCCTTGCCGGAATCCCGAGCGCCTCCTCGGCGTGCTTCGCCAGCAGCTTCTCCGGAATCGCGACGAGCCGGAGGCTGCATGCGTTCGCCGCGTCGGCCAGCGCCGCGCGGAACAGGACGCCTTCGGCCTTGTGCATGCGGAAGTGCACCGCGAGGATCTCGTCGACCCTCCAGTCGGGCATGGCATCGACGACGAGAACGGCGCAGGCCCCCACTTCGTTTCCCCGCTCACGTTCCCGCTCCACGGCCGCGCGCGTCTCCCGGAGGGCGATCCGGTGCGCCGCGTCGACCCCGCGCTTCACGAGATCCCGCGCGGCATCCGGCTTCAATTTCTCGGCGGCGTGATAGGGCTGCTTCGCCCACTCGTCCTCGACGAGCTCGATCCGGCGCCGGTCGACGACGGCGACGTCGCCGTCACCTTTCCCGAGGACGACGAGGGCCGCCCAGCCCGAGTGGGCTTTCAACCCGAAGGCGACGTTCATGAGGCCGGCGAGATCCTTGCGACCAGGACGCGCTGTCCGGGCACCTCGCCACCAGGGGGACCGTAGAAGACGACCCACACGGCGAGGTCTCCGGTGAAGTCCTCGAAACGATGCCCGGTTCCCGCGGCGACGAAAAAAAAGTTCGCCCGGCTAGGACCCGTGTTCACGAAGGACATCCTCGATCTCCTTCATCGAGAACGTGTTGAGCTGAACGATCTTCGCCTGGCGCCGGAATGCGGGCGGGGGGATGCCTCGGGCCGCGTCCTTGCTGTCGACCTCGACCACCATCCATGCCTTGTGTTCCCCGTCCCTGCATCCCCAATCGGCATGCGTCAGGAAATGGGAGCCTGACGTGAGGAAGACTTCGACAGCCCGAGCACATGCCACCGGGTTCGCCTCGTGTGAGACCTCGATCAGGAATCGTGCCATCGTCTGTGATCTCCTTCCGTGACCGGTGCGGCGCGCCAGGCCCCGCGGCGGCGCTGTCGGCGGCCGCGCTCGAAGGTCTCAATCGTCGATCAACTGGTACGCCGAGGTCCAGAAGTCGAGAGTGAGCGCGGAAAAGTCCATCGCGTCAGGACGGCGCTGGGTCATGAGAATACCGATCAGCTCCTCCTTCGGATCGACCCACCACGAGGTGCCGAAGGCGCCGTCCCAGCCGAAGCGCCCGGGCACGTCCGAAACATCGCGGCGGCCGGTGACCACCCCCAGGCCGAAGCCCCAGCCGCGGGAATCCCAGAAATTCGGGAAGAACGGCGAGGCCGCCTTCTGCTCGGGCGTCAAGTGGTCCATGGTCATCAGCTCGACCGACGGCCGCGAGAGAATTCGCCCGCGGCCGGAGGCGCCCCCGTCGAGCATCATCCGGCCGAAGGCGGCCAAGTCGTCGACCGTCGAGACGAGTCCGCCGCCTCCGGACGGGAACGCCGGCATCGTCGACCACTGCCCGTCCGGCGCGTCGAACACGACGGCCGCGCCGGTGGCGGGATCGCGCTCGTACGACGAGCCGAGTCGCGCGACATCGGTGGCGGCGAACGCGGTGTCGCGCATGCCGAGCGGCTCGAAGACCCGTTCGTCCAGCACGACCTCGAGG
>DATGDV010000043.1:0-2204 GCA_035310685.1 Thermoanaerobaculia bacterium | reverse complement strand
TCAAGGAAAGCGACGTCTCGCTCACGATGGTCGAAGGGCGCGTTCTCTGGAACGGCGCGCGTGTGACGACGCTCGACGAGGCGAACGTCATCCGGGACGCCACGGAGTGGCGGAAGAGGATCGCGGCGTCGCTCGCGGCGCCCGCCGCGGCGAAATGAGCCTCTTCGTCCGGACGATCGTGAAGAAGCGCGACGGCAGCGAGCTGTCGGAATCCGAGATCGACGCGTTCGTCACGGGCGTCACCGACGGCACGATCCCCGACGAGCAGGCGGCCGCGTTCCTGATGGCGGTGTGCTGCCGGGGAATGACGACCGCCGAATCCGCCGCCTTGACGTTCGCGATGATGAGATCCGGAGAAACCTGGGACCTCTCGCGGCACGGCTTCGTCGCCGACAAGCACTCGACGGGCGGCGTCGGCGACAAGACGACGCTCGTCCTCGCCCCGCTCCTCGCGGCGGTCGGCGTCAAGGCCGGCATGATGTCGGGGCGCGGCCTCGGGCACACCGGCGGCACGCTGGACAAGCTCGAGGCGATCCCCGGTTTCCGAACGGCGCTTCCGAAGGCGGACTTCGACCGGCTTCTCGACTCCGTCGGCTGCGCGCTCGTCGGGCAGACCGAGTCGATCGCCCCCGCCGATCGCCGGCTCTACGCGCTGCGCGACGTGACGGGAACGGTCGAATCGATCCCTCTCATCGCGGCGTCGATCCTCTCCAAGAAGCTCGCGACGGGCGCTTCCGCCGTCGTCTTCGACGTGAAGACCGGAAACGGCGCCTTCATGGCGGACCCGAAGGACGCCGGACTGCTCGGAAAGGCGCTCGTCGAGACGACGCGCGCGGCGGGCCGGAAGGCTTCGGGCTATCTGACCGCGATGGATCGCCCGCTCGGCGAGGCCGTCGGAAACGCGAACGAGGTCGAGGAGGCAATTCGCATGCTCGGCGGCGAGGGGCCGGCCGACCTGCGCGAGAACACCCTTCTCCTCGGCGCGGACCTCGTCCTGGCCGCGGGTCTCGAGACGAACGCGAAGGAGGCGAGGCGGCGGCTCAACGCCGCCCTCGCGGACGGGCGCGCCGTGGAGGTCTTCCGGAAGCTCATCGCGGCGCAGGGCGGAGACCCGGGCGTCTGCGACGATCCGCGTCGGCTCCCGCAGGCCGTCACCCGGCAGGACGTCCCGGCGCCCGCCTCGGGCGTCGTCGCCCGCGTCGCGACGCGCGAGGTCGGCCTCCTCGCGATCGAGCTCGGCTGCGGCCGCGCGAAAAAGGACGACGTCGTCGATCCGGCTTCGGGCTTTCGCGTGAAGAAGAAGCCCGGCGACGCCGTGGAGAAGGGCGAGCCCCTCCTCGTCGTCGAGCTCGGCCCGACCGCGAAGCCGAACTCCACGTTCCACGACCGTCTCGCGGCGTGCTTCACGATCGCTCCCGCCGGTGCGGGAATCGACTCGCTGCCGTTCGTCGTCGCAACGCTTTGACGGGCGGCTGACGTAGCCGCGCAGCCCGGACCGGGGCCCGATCCCGCTAGTCGCGCGTCAGCGTCGAGCCGTCGGAAGAGGCGCTGACGAACCGAAGAAGGACGCTTCCGAGCCGGATCTCGTCGCCGTCCGAGAGCGCCACCGGTGACGTGATGCGCCTTCCGCCGTGGAACGTTCCGTTCTTGCTGTCGAGGTCCTCGAGCGTCACCCGTTGGGCTCGCACCTCGATCCGCGCGTGCCGCCGTGATACCGAACCGTCCACGACGAGCAGGTCTGCGGAAGCGTCGCGGCCGAGGACGATGACTCCGTCTTTCAGGCCGACCTCGCGGCCTGCCCACAGAAGCCGATGCCGCGGGAAGGACGGCGCCGCTTCACCGGGCGAAGCGCCCTCGCCTGAGAAGGCGTAGCCGAAGCCGTAGACGGTGCGGATCCACGTCGGGTTGCGGGCGTCGTCGCCGAGCGCCGCCCTCAGGTCGTTCACGAGGCTCGCCAGGTTCGACTCCGAGACGAACGTCTTCGGCCAGAGCGCGTCCATGAGGTCCGACTTGGAGAGGGCGCGGGGACGGTTCGCGAGGAGCACGCCCAGGAGGTCGAAGACGCGGGGCGCGACGGGGACACCCTTGCCGTTCCGAAGGAGCTGGCGGGTTTCGTCGTCGAACGTGAACTCGCCGAAAGCGGCTCGCATGGGCCTCGTGACGATTATCCGCACGAGCGCGAAAAACAGAAGTTCGCCAGGAGT
>DATGDV010000042.1:0-2131 GCA_035310685.1 Thermoanaerobaculia bacterium | reverse complement strand
TCCGCGGGAGTCTCTCTCTCGGGTCAAGAACCTCTGGAGCGCCTATCCGTTCGGCGAGCCGGCGCGCCTCACGCCCGGCGTCTACGTCGTGAGCGTGAACCAGCTCCTCGGACTCTTCATTCCGGTGGCGCGCGACGACTTCTGGGAGAAGCCCGGAACCCGGGACTGGTATGCCCGCCGCTGGGAGATGTCGCGCGCGTCGGGCTTCGCGCGCCCTTCGGGCCTGGCGGGACGGGACGCCGTGGCCTGGGAGGCGTTCGAGGCTGCCGAGAAGGGCCGCCTGCTTCGCGCTCTGCGGGCGCGTGCGCCGGACGCCTTCATCGGGACGTCGCTGCGCGTCTACCGCCTCTCCCAGGCCGACCTGGACGCGATCCTGCCGCCGTAGCCCTCAACGATGCAGAAGAAAACGACCCCGCCGCTTTCCGCGATGACCGAAAGCCGGCTCCGCTTCGTAATACGATCCGTCACGCCCGGGAGGTAACGGCATGAGCACACCCATCGAATATCGCCGACGCGGCCAGGCCGTGTGGCTCGACACGATCTCCTCGAAGATGATCCATTCCGGGCGGCTGTCGTCCCTGATCGAGGCCGGCTCGGTTTACGGGGTGACGTCGAACCCGACGATCTTCGGCCAGGCCATCCTGAAGAACGAAGGCGACTACAACCGAGACCTCGAGCGCCTCGCCCGCGAGGGAAAGGACGCGTTCGCGATCTACGACGCGCTCACCCGAAAGGACATCGCCGAAGGCGCGGACGCGTTTCGCCCGCTGCACGAGAAGAATCCCGTGGACGGATGGATCTCGCTCGAGGTCCTGCCCTCGCTCGCGGCCGAGACGGAGAAGACCGTGGCCGAGGCGAAGCGCCTCTCCTCGACGCTCGGCCGCCCGAACGTCTTCATCAAGGTGCCCGCGACGGCCGCCGGCATTCCCGCGATCCGACGTCTCCTCGGCGACGGCGTCTCCATCAACATCACTCTCATGTTCAACCGCAAGCATTACCGCGACGTCGCGAACGCCTACCTCGAGGGCCTTTCGGAGTTCGCGTCGAAAGGGGGAGACGTCTCGCGCGTCCACTCCGTCGCGTCCTTTTTCGTCTCGCGCGTGGACACGCTCGTCGACAAGCTGCTCGGCGAGAGGATCCAGAAGGCCTCGGGGGCGGAGAAGACCCGGCTCGAGGGCCTCCTCGGCAAGGCGGGCCTCGCGAACTCGAAGGTCGTCTACGAAGACTTTCGCGCGATCTTCGACGCCGCGCCGTTCGCCGCCCTTCGCGCGAAGGGCGCGCGCGTCCAGCGGCCGCTCTGGGCGTCCACGGGCACGAAGAACCCCGCCTACTCGGATCTCCTGTACGTGGAGAACCTCATCGGCCCCGATACCGTGAACACGATGCCCGAAAAGACGCTCGAGGCCCTCCTCGATCACGGCCGGACTCCGGGTGACACGGTGCTGGAAGGGGTCGCCGAGGCGAAGAAGACGCTCGACGACCTTCGCGCCGCCGGGATTGACGTCGAGGCAGTGGGCGAACAGCTGCAAAAGGACGGCGTGATCCTCTTCGGAAAATCCTACGAGGAGCTCCTCGCGACGATCGAGTCGCGCCGCGCCGAGGCCGTGAAGGCCTCCGCGGGAGTGAAAGCGTGATCCTCGGCAGCTTCGAAGGCGCCGAGCTCACCGATTCGCAGGCCGCCCGCCTCGCCGCGCTCGGGACCGCCGCGCGCGGCGACATCCTCAAAATGACGACGCTCGCCTCCTCGGGACACCCCGGCGGCTCGATGTCGTCCCTCGATTTCCTGCTCGTCCTCTGGGGTTTCGGGAACTGCGACCCGAAGAATCCCTTCAAGGAAGATCGAGATCGCGTCGTGATCAGCCACGGGCACATCTCTCCCGGCTCGTACGCGGCGCTCGCGCGTCTCGGGTACTTCGATCCCTCCCTCCCTCTCCTGGGCTTTCGCCGCGGCGGTTCGCCGTTCGAGGGGCACGTCGAGAGGGACGTGCCCGGCATCGACTGGGGCACGGGCAACCTCGGGCAGGGCTTCTCCGCCGCCGTGGGCTTCGCGCTGGCGGCGAAGATCAAGGGGACTGGCTCGCGCGTTTTCTGCGGGATGGGAGACGGCGAGCAGCAGAAGGGCCAGCCCTCG
>DATGDV010000041.1:0-8432 GCA_035310685.1 Thermoanaerobaculia bacterium | reverse complement strand
GCCGCCGCACGCTTGCGGACGCCGCCGGCTTGCTCGAGCGCGCGCGTCACCCAGGTGCGCTCGAAGTCGGCGACCAGGCGCTCGAGATCGACGCCTTCGGCCGGAAACGCGGCGGGCACGTCGGCGCCGGCCGCGCGCGGTGCCCGCAGCTCGGGCAGATCGGCAGCCGTGATCACCTTGCTCGATGCCAGCGCGACCGCGCGCTCGATCAGGTTCTCGAGCTCGCGCACGTTGCCGGGCCACGCGTAGGCCTCCAGGAGACGCATGGCCTCGGTCGTGATCCTCTTCTCCTCGATGTCCTGCTCCAGCGAGACTTTCTTCAGGAAGTGCCGGACCAGGTGCGGAATGTCGTCGCGGCGCTCCCGGAGCGGCGGCAACGCGACGGGGATGACGTTGATGCGGTAATAGAGGTCCTCGCGAAACGTCCCCTCGGCCACCTTTTTCTGCAGGTCCTTGTTCGTCGCGCAGATGATCCGCACGTCGATCGGTTCCTCGGTGTTGCCCCCCACGCGGCGCACGACGCGCTCCTGCAGAGCCCGCAGGAGCTTCACCTGCATCGTGAGGGAGGTCTCGCCGATCTCGTCGAGGAAGAGCGTGCCGCCCTCGGCCTCGTGAAAGAGCCCCTTCTTCTCCTTCACGGCGCCGGTGAACGCGCCGCGCTCGTGGCCGAAGAGCTCCGACTCGAGGAGGTTCTCGGGCATGGCGCCGCAGTTGATCGAGATGAAAGGCATGGCGGAGCGTGAGGAGGCTTGGTGGATCGCGCGGGCCACGAGCTCCTTTCCGGTGCCCGACTCGCCCGCGATGAGAACCGTCGACGTCGTCTTGCCGATGCGCGAGATGAGGTCGAAGAGCGCCCGCATCTTGCGCGAGATGCCCACCACGCCCGCTGCCGAACGTCCTTCGGCGCGCTCCTTGAGCGCGACGTTCTCGTCGACGAGGCGTTTCTTCTCGAGCGCGCGCGCGACGACGTGCTTGAGCTCCTCGACGTCGAAGGGCTTCGCGATGTAGTCGTAGGCTCCGGCCTTGAGGGCCTCGACGGCCGTCTTCGTCGACGAGTACGCCGTGATCATGACGACGGGCAGTTCGGGGTTCGACTCGTGGCTCTTGTTCAGGATGTCCAGCCCGCTGCCGTCCGGCATCTTGAGGTCCGTCATCACGAGGTCGGGCGGCGAGGCCGCGAGCGCGGCGAGGCCTTCGACGCAGCCGGCTGCCGCCGTCACGCGGTAGCCCGCCTTCTGGAAGAGGATCGTGAGCATCTCGCGGATGCCGGCCTCGTCGTCGATGACGAGAAGGTGGGGGCCGTTTTCGGCGGTCATGAGACCTCCGTCGTCGCGCGCTCGGGCGCGGCCGGAACGCCGGCTTCCTGGGCGGGGCCGGCGAGGGGAAGCGAAATGGAGACGGTGGTGCCGCGGCCCGGCTTCGTGTCGACGCGAATGGTCCCGCCGTGCTCCTCGACGATCCGGTGGACGATCGCGAGGCCGAGGCCGGTGCCTCCGGGAAAGCTGTGGGCGAAGGGCGTGAAAAGGCGATCGCGCTCGTCGGCCGTCATTCCGTGCCCCTCGTCCGCGAACGAGACGTTCCAGTGGTTTCCCCGGACGCGGGCTTCGACCGCGAGCGTTCCGCCGCCGGGCATCGCGGCGAGCGCGTTTCGCGCCACGTTCCAGAAGATCTGCCGGAGCTGCCCGGGATCCGCCTGGACGACGACCGACGGCGGTTCGAAGTCCTGCACGACGCGGTGGCGCGAGGAGATCTCGTCCCCGTGCGCCAGGAGCGTCAGAACGTCGTCGAGAGCCGCGGGCGCGTCGACGGGCTCCACGGCGCGCTCCTTGGGGCGCACGTACCGCAGGAAGTCCTCGAGGATCGTGGAGAGGCGGTGCGACTCGGCGACGACGATCTCCATGAGCTTCTGCTCGGGCGATCCCGGAAGGGACGAATTATTCAGGACCTGGACCGAGCCGGAGATCGAAGCGAGAGGATTGCGGATCTCGTGCGCGATACCGGCCGCGAGCTCCCCGACGGCCGCGAGCTTGTCCTTGAGGCGTACTTCCCCTTCGAGCCGCTTGAGCTCGGTGAGGTTCTGGAAGATGAGGACGCGCCCGATCGTGTAGCCCGAGCCGTCCCGCAGCGCCGTCGCCGAGATTCCGAAGTAGTCCTCCGCGTCCTGCGAATGCCTCGTGTTCTCGAAGCGGAGAATCTCGGAGCCGGACGCGGCGATTCTCTTCCAGTCCGCCTCGCCCAGGAGCCCGAGCCCGAGGAGCGGCCGGCCCACGAGATCGACGGACGGCGCGCCGAGCAGCTCCTGCGCGGCCCGGTTTGCGTAGGTGACACGGCCGTCGAGGTCGGTCGTCAGAACGCCCGAGGACATCGACATCAGGACCGCGCTGTGAAGCGATTGCAGCCGGGCGATCTCGGCCTTGCGGCGCTCGACGTCGGCGCGCGCCTCGCGCAGCTTGTCCGACGCGACGGAGACGAGGAGGGCGGTGGCGACGAACGCCGCGACGTTGAGGGCGACGTTTCCGACCAGCGTCGGCAGGCTCCAGAGATGCCGCGTGCGCTCCGCCGTCTCCACGGGCTTCACGACGCCGAAGAACATGAGGTCGACGAGGACGGCGTAGAAGACCGCCGCGAGGCCCGCCGTCGCGAGTCCGCCTCGCCGGCCGAGCAGGATCGATCCCGCCGTGACCGTGCTCAGATAGAGGAACGTGAAGCTCGAGTCCGGGCCTCCGGACACGTAGACGAGGCCGGTGATGACGACGAGGTCTCCGAGGAGCTGCACGCCGGCGTTCGTCTCGGCGGGAATCCGGTCGAGCGTCAGGATCGCGGCGATGGAGATCGAGTACGCGAACGCGGCCAGGTAGTAGATGAAGTTGAGCGGCAGGGACGTCGAGAACGTGAACTGGATGAGGAACGCCGAGAGGAGCAGCGTCGAGACGATGACGACGCGCAGGACGACGAACGCCCGCAGCATCGAGTGCAGCGGCTCGAACGCCCGCATCCGCCCGGAGCTCACCTGGAGATTCTAGGTCTAGTTGATCTTACTGATGAGGTCGAACATCGGCATGTACATCGCGACGACGATCGTTCCGATGACGACGCCGAGGATCGCGATCATCACGGGCTCCATGAGCTTCATCAGGCCGGCGACCGCGTTGTCGACCTCTTCCTCGTAGAACTCCGCGATCTTGTTCAGCATCGCGTCGAGGGCGCCGGTCTGCTCGCCGACCCCGATCATCTGCACGACCATCGACGGGAAGACCTTCGTCTCGCCGAGCGGCTCGGCGATCGTGCGCCCTGCCTCGACGGACTTCCTCACGCCCATGATCGCATCCTCGACGATGGCGTTCCCCGCGGTCTTGGCGGTGATCTCGAGGCCGTCGAGAATCGGCACGCCCGACGAGGTGAGCGTCGCGAGCGTGCGGCAGAATCGGGCGACGGCGATCTTCTTCATGATGTCGCCGAGGACCGGCATCTTCAGGACGATGCCGTCGATGACGCGCCGGCCGCGGTAGGTCGCGTAATAGCGCTTCAGGAAGAAGCCGACCGCGAAGAGTCCCAGAATGATGAAGATGATGTAGCTCGCGACGAAGTTCGAGGCCTTGATCACGAGGCGCGTCGGGAGCGGCAGCTCGGCGCCGAGTGCCGCGAACAGCGAGGCGAACGTCGGAATGACCTTCCACAGGATGATGAAGACGACGATCGCCGCGACCGAGAGGACCGCGATGGGGTAGATGAGAGCCGTCTTCACCTGGCTCTTCAGCTTGACGGCCTTCTCGATGTAGGTCGAGAGACGGCGCAGGATCGTGTCGAGAATACCGCCCGCCTCGCCGGCGGCGACCATGTTGACGAAGAGGTCGTCGAACGCCTTGGGGTGCTTGCGCATCGCCTCGGCGAGGGAGGAGCCGGCTTCGACGTCCTGGCGCACGGCCAGGATGATCTTCTGGAAGAGGCGGCTGTCCTGCTGGCTGCCCAGGATCTCGAGGCACTGGACGAGCGGCAGGCCCGCGTCGATCATGACCGAGAACTGGCGCGTGAAGATCGCGAGGCGCCGGGCGCTGACGCTGCCGCCGCCGAGCTTCGGCACCGCGAGCTCCTTGCCCTTCTCCTTGACGGTCGTGACGTCGATCTGCCGGCGCCTGAGGTCGGCGATCGCGAGATCCTTCGAATCGGCCACGAGGACGCCGCCCGTCGTGCCTCCTTGCCGCGTGCGGCCTTTCCAGACGAACTGCGCCATGGGTCCTCCGGTGGTTCTCTATGCGCGCCGTGTCACGTTCGGCGGGGCGCCCGTCACGGCGCCGGTGCCGCCGACCGCCGTCGTCGTGACGACGCCCGCCCCGCGCGCGATCATCTCCGCGAGCTCGTCGGGAAGCGAAGAGACCGACATGCCGAGCTCCTGCGAGATGACGCGGCGGTGCACGAGCGTCGCGAGCGACTGGTTGAAGGTCTGCATGCCGTACTTGTTCTGGCCGGTCTGCATCATCGAGTAGACCTGGTGGAGCTTGTCCTCGCGAATGAGGTTACGGATCGCGGGGGTGGGAATGAGGATCTCCATCGCCATGCAGCGCCCCTTTCCGGAGGCGCGGGGCAGAAGGCTCTGACAGAGGATGCCCTCGAGCACGAAGGACAGCTGCGCGCGGACCTGAGGCTGCTGGTTCGCGGGGAAGGCGTCGATGATGCGGTTCATCGTCTGCACGGCGCTGTTCGTGTGGAGCGTCGCGAGCGTGAGATGCCCCGTCTCGGCGACGCGGAGGGCCATCTCCATCGTCTCCAGGTCGCGCATCTCGCCGACGAGGACGATGTCCGGATCCTCGCGGAGCACGGACCTCAGGGCGTTCGGGAACGAATGCGTGTCGGCGTGGAGCTCGCGCTGGTTCACGATGCAGCGCTTGTGCGTGTGAAGGAACTCGATCGGATCCTCGATCGTGACGATGTGCTTGGGATGCTCCCGGTTGATCTTGTCCAGCATCGTCGCGAGCGTCGTGGATTTTCCCGAGCCCGTCGGGCCCGTGACCAGAACGAGGCCGCGCGGCTTGTTGCAGAGGCCCTCGACGACGTTCGGAATGCCCAGCTCGCGGAAGCCGAGGATCTCGTACGGGATCTGCCGGAAGACCGCCGACACGGCGCCCCGCTGCATGAAGCAGTTGCCGCGGAATCGCGCGAGGCCCTTCACGCCGAACGACAGGTCCAGCTCGAGCTGTTCCTCGAAACGGTGCTTCTGCACGTCGGTCAGGATCGAGTAGGCGAGCTGCTTCGTCTCGGGAACCGCCAGAGGCGGGTAGTCGAGAGGGATGAGGTCCCCGTCCACCCGGATCATGGGCGGCGAGTTCGTCGTCAGATGAAGATCGGACCCCCCGCGCTCGACGAGCGTCTTGAGGAGCTGATGGAGAGTGACCCCCATTTCGCTGTCCCTCCTGAGTACTCAGGAATCATACGCCGGGGAGGGACGTGGGGCCACCCCCGCCTGACCGCGGTCCTCAGCCGGTCAGCTGTCCCTCGCGGAAGAGGGCGTTGACCGTTCGGAAGCGTGGATCGTTCTTGTCCCCCGCCCATTCGAACGCGACCGACTCGTGGTTCGTCAGGGTCGCTCCGGCCGCCTGCATCCTCTCGAGGGCGTGGCGGCGGTACTCCTCTCCCCGGCCGCTGACGGCGTCCCAGGAGACGTGGACCTCGTGTCCGGCCTCGAGCAGCCCCAGGACGGTCTGCAGCACGCAGATGTGCGCCTCCGCTCCGGCCACCACGACCTGCCGCCGGGACGGAGAAAGGCCCGGGCGGACCGCCGCCAGCGCCTCCTCGAACCCGCGGTCCGCGCAACAGCTGAAGCTCGTCTTGGCGAGAAGCCGCTTCGCGACGGTGAGGCCGTCGAACGCGGCCTTCACGTCCGGGTGAGTCCCCCCGAGGCCCTGCGGGTTCTGCTCGGTCAGGACGACCGGAACCTGGAAGAGCTCCGCGAGCTTCAGGAGGCGGAGCGTGGCGTCGAGCACGAACCTCGACCGCCAGGCTCTCTCCACGATCTTTCCCTGGAGATCGATGACGACGAGGACGCTTCGGTTCAGGTCGAGGAGTCCCATCGGAGTGCCTTTCTCGGGGCGACGATCCGCCTGTTTTGAATCCCCCCGGAGCAGGGGAGAATAGACCGCGGTTGGAATACGAGCGAAGGAGAGCCTCTTCCATGATCCGTCAGGACATTCTCCAGAGATTTCCGGACCTGTTCGCGGCCAGGAACGTGAACGGGCGACCCGTCGACGTCGACGGGACGATCGCCATGCTCACGCGGGAGCTGCGTCCGCAGATTGCGACGGCGCTGACCGCGCGCCGGCTTCTCCTGCAGTCGTCCGAGCCCGTCCGGAAGAGATACGCGTGGCCGGAGTGGGACGAGAGCTTCCAGGATCCGGTGAGCGGGAAGGCCTGGACGTTTCGTCAGATCGTGCAAGGCCTGATCGACAACTTCCTCGGGCGCGAGAGCGCGTGGCGCTGGCGGCTCAACGACGAGGTGCCCATCCCGGAGGACGCTCACCCGCTCGCCAACCCGGGCCTGGAGCTCACCGGGCCGTGGCATCCGCTGGACATGGCGTTCAACGCCTTGAACAGCCCGGCTCCCATGAACATGCCGGATTTCGAAGACGCCTCGCCACCCCACTTCCGGCCCGACGGCGCCTCGACCCACGAGCCGATCGGGATTTTCGCGGCCCTTCAGAACGCCAAGGAGATCTTCGAAGGCCGCTGGAACGATCGCCCTTACGAGGTGACGAAGAAGGGAAAGACACGGCTCTACAGGATCAACACGGCTCCCGGGAAGTGGCCGACCCGCTTCGGGCGCCCGCCCGGCCTTCACGTGCTCTACGACCACGTGACGGTGGACGGAGAGCCGGCGCCCGGGTTGATCGCCATCGTCGTTCTGTGGGTGGTCAACAGCTACGACGCGCTGCGTCGCGCCGGCACCGGAGTCTATTTCTACATACCGAAGCTGCAGACTCCGGAGGAAGCCCTGATCGTGGAAACGCTGCTGGCGCGGATGGAGGAGATCATCGGCGTACCCGCGGGCACCATGAAGATCAAGATGCTGTACGAGGAAGGCACCGCGGGCCTTTCCCTGGCGGCGATTTCGTGGGTTCTGCGGCGCCGGCTGCTGGGAACGAACGTGGGCCGCTGGGACTACCTGGGCAGCCTGATCGAGATCTGGAAAGACGATCCCAGGGGCGTGTTTCCGGATCCGCAGACGATCGGCATGGCCTCGCCCAGCATGATCGCCTACCAGCGCTACAACGCGTTGCTGATGCTGATGGCCGGCATGAAGGACGGCGAGCTCGAGACCGCGGCTCCCATCGGCGGCATGGCGGCGGTGATGATCTACCAGTCCGGGGACCCGTACGGCCGCTCCCGATACAACCCCCTCGCTCTGCGGGCCATGGTGGTGGACAAGCTGCGCGAGCGCGTGCTGGGCCTGGCGATCATTCCGGAGGAGCCGCTCGCGCCCGGAAAGCACCCGACCCTGGACGACATCCTCGCCGGCCGGGTCAAGGCACGGCTCTACGACGCCTACCGGCAAAGCTGGGTCGCGAGCCCGGAGCCCGCCTATGTGGCCGCCGGCAACACGCCCCTGCGCGTCCCTCTCGCCCAGCTCCAGTCGCTGCTCGACGCGCCGCTCGAGACGGTGGACGTGAACGGCAAACCGGTGCCGACGGTCGGGAGCGGCCTCTCCGACGCCGAGCGGCAGCTTCTGCAGTCCCGGGGGTTGCTGGACGCGAACGGCAGGATCACGCCCATGGTCCTCGACGTGGAAAGGCTGGACACGCCGGAAGCGCTCTTCAGCCGGGAGCTCTGGGACGCGATCTACGACGTGCCGAAGGGCGAGGTCACGATCGAGCACATCCAGCACGCCTTCTACATGGCCGCGAACTACGGCTTCCAGATCCTCAACGGCAACTTCGCGGCCGCCATCGACGACTACGAGCTCAAGCTCCGGTTCATGAACGACCTCGCGACGTACCGGATCGACGTCTCGTGGCTCTGGACGGTCGTCCAGCACCGGGCCGTCATCACGAAGGACGGCACTCTCAAGCGGCCGGCGCTCACGGAGGATGGCGTCGAGCCGGCCACGAGCTCCGAGCGCGTCAAGGCCGGCTCACGCTTCACCCCCGACCTGTTCCAGAAATTGTGGGACGTCCACAACGAGTGGACGTACGCGTTCTTCGCCGAGCTGGACCGCCGCGGCGACCCGGGCCGCTTCGACCGGGCCAAGGCACCCGTGATCATGGAGCTGCTGAAGCGCCAGCTTCTGTCCCCGCGCTACATCCAGCACAGCGCCCGCGTCCTTTTCGTCGTGGGGCAGGCGAACGATCTGGAGCGCGCCCAGATCCTGGACGCGATCTTCGATCTCTCCCGAGAGGAGATCGTCAAGCGTGTGGCGGCCGGCGCCTCGAGCCGCGTTGCGCTGG
>DATGDV010000040.1:0-3678 GCA_035310685.1 Thermoanaerobaculia bacterium | reverse complement strand
GCCATTCGAAGAAAAAAACAGCGCTTCCCATGCCTCGGCGCCACCGGAAACGCCCGGGTCCGAAGCCAGACTTCCCCCTGTCTTCTGGCGGACCGCGGGCGTCTACGCGCTCTTCGCGCTCGCCGCGTCGTCAGACACGTTCCTCCTCCTCAAAGCCAAGGAGATCGGAATCGCCGCCGGCTGGCTTCCGGTCCTCTGGGCGTTCTCGAACGGGGTGAAGTCGGCCTTTTCGACGTGGGGCGGGGGGCTGTCCGACCGATTCGGACGAAAGCGCCTGCTCTTCCTGGCCTGGACTCTCTACGCCGCGTGCTACGCCGGCTTCGCGTTCGTCTCCTCCGCCGGCCCCCTCGTCGCGCTCTTCGGGGTGTACTCGCTCTACTACTCTCTCTCGGAGGGCACGGAGAGAGCGCTCGTTGCCGACCTCGTCGCGCCGGGGCTGCGCGGACGGGCCTTCGGCTGGATGAACGGCCTCGTCGGCTTCGCGGCATTGCCCGCGAGCGCCGCGTTCGGCCTCGTCTGGCAGCACGCGGGCTCGAAGACGGCCTTCCTCGCCGGCGCGGCCGTCTCGGCGGCCGCCGTTCTCGGCCTTCTGGCGCTTGTACCGCGAGCACGGAAGGCCGGGTAAGATCGGGCTCATGTCGGGACCCGTCTGGAAGCGCCTCCGCCTCAAGGGAATCTGCGACGCCTGCGGCGAGACTCGCGACGAGCTCTTCGCGTCGGGCACCGTGGTCGACTTCAAGTTCACGCCCGATTCGCGCTATTGCGCGTCGTGTTACGCCCGCTACGCGGGCCGTTACGACCAGCTGAACCCGAAGGCCGTCGACGAGCAGCAGAATCCGCCCGCCCTCTCGCGCCCCATCGCAAAGGGTGACATGCCGGATTGAGCGTCCTCCTGGAGCGTTTCGCCGGCACGCCGCTCCTTCCGATCGCCGAGAAGGTCGCGGAAGGCCGCCGTCTCTCGTTCGACGACGGCGTGGCCCTGTCCACGTCTCCCGACGTCCTCGGCGTCGGCACGCTCGCGAACTTCGTGCGCGAGAGAAGGCACGGCAACACCGGCTACTACAACGTGAACCGCTACCTGAACCCCACGAATCTCTGCTGGGTGGACTGCGCTCTCTGCGCGTGGGCGCGCAAGCCCGGAGTGGACGGCGGCTACACGATGTCCATCGAGGAAGCCGTCGCCGAGTCGGCCGCCGGCTGGCACGACGGGATCACGGAGCTCCACATCGTGGGCGGGCTCCACCCCTCCCTTCCCTACTTCTGGTACCTCGATCTCCTCCGCGCGCTCAAGGCCCGCTTCCCGGGCGTCCACCTCAAGGCCTGGACGATGGTGGAGCTCGACTGGATCGCGCGCGTCGGCAAGCGGGACGTCGTCGAGGTGATCCGGGACCTGAAGGCCGCCGGCATGGATTCGTGCCCCGGCGGAGGCGCCGAGATCTTCGCGAAGCGCGTCCGGGACGTCATCTGCCGCGACAAGATCTCCGGCGAGCGCTGGCTCGAGATCGCGCGCCTCTGCCACGAGAACGGCGTGAGGACGAACGTCACGATGCTCTACGGGAGCGTCGAGACGCCGGAGGAACGCGTGGACCACCTCGTGCGCATCCGCGAGCTGCAGGACGAGACGGGAGGGTTCCTCGGGTTCATCCCGCTCGCGTTCCACCCCGAAGAGACGCAGCTCCCCGATCTGCCGGCGGCGACGGGCCTCACGGACCTCAGGGTCATCGCCGTCGCGCGGCTCATGCTCGACAACGTCGAGCACGTCAAGGCGTACTGGGTGCAGATCGGCGAGAAGCTCGCGCCCGTGGCGCTCCACTTCGGCGCGGACGACCTCGTGGGCACCGTGACCGAGGAGACGATCACGCACGCGGCGGGCGCGAAGACCGAGGCCGGCCTCACGCGCGCCGAGATGGAGGGGATGATCCGCGGCGCCGGCCGCGAGCCCTTCGAGCGCGACGCGTTCTACGAGCGCGTCCTTCGGGACGCGGACGGCCGCGTGCTCCGCGCAAATCGCCACGATTTCGCGCCCGGCCTCCCGGCGGCGCCAGCCGCCTCGCCGAGGCATCCCTCCTCGCTGGACGCCGCCCTCGCCTCCAGCTGATCTCCTTTTTTCGCGTCGAACGGCCTTGCCGGACGAAAAACCGGCCTGTACAATTCGAGTGTTCCAACGTCCTCGAACGGGTCCGGGGGAATAGCGAGCGGTGTTGATTTCCTGCATTCTTGCGGCCACGCTGGTTTCCCGCCCGCCGCTTCCCCAGTCTCCGGTCATCGCGCTGCAGCCGATCGGCGGCGTTCCGGCGGGGACGGTGTCCCGTCTCGCAAAGAGCCTCGAATCCACGTTCGGAGTTCGTGTCGCGACCTTCGTTCACGAGCCGCTGCCCGCGTCCGCGTACTACGCGCCCCGCCGCCGCTACCGCGCCGAGGATCTCGTGGCGTTCCTCGACCGTACGACCGCGCCGGCCGTCGCGCACATCATCGGAGTCACGACGCGCGACATCTCGGCGCCCAAAGGGGCCGTCGAGGACTGGGGGGTCTTCGGCGTCGCGAAGCTCGGGGGCCGTCCAGGCGTGGTCTCCACGTATCGACTGCGCGCGGGCGATGTTTCCGAAGCCGTTTTCGAGGCGCGCCTCCGCCGCGTCGCGGCACACGAACTGGCGCACAGTTTCGGCCTCGCCCACTGCGCGACGCCGCACTGTCTCATGAACGACGCGGAGGGCAGCATCCGCTCCGTCGACTCCGCGACCGGGTTCTGCGAGAAATGCGCCCGGGCCCTCGCGGAAAGGCTCCGCTAGAGGCGCGTCACTCGGGCTTCACCGCCGCGAGGAACTTGAGCGACTGCCCGCGTCCGCCGCCGCGCTGGATGTAGAAACGGACGTACTTGTCTTTCGGCGCCTTCCGGATCTGCGCCTGCAGCTCCTCGACCGATCCCACGGGCGTTCCGTTCACTTCGAGGATGACGTCGCCTTCCTGGAGGTTCGCGTCGCCCGCCGGGGAGACCGGCCTCACGTGCGTGATGAGGACGCCCTTCTGGATCTCCCGGTCGATCCCGTACGCCCGGCGCGCCTGCGGCGTGAGCTCGTCGAGCTCGAGGCCGAGCATCTTCTGCTTGCCAGCCTTCGAATCCTCCTCTTCCCGGACCGGCTTCTCGCCGGAATCCGGCCGCTCCTCGAGCGTCGCGACGGTCGTCTTCTCCCTTCCGCCGCGGAGGTACGCGATCGTGATCTTCGTTCCGGGCGCCTTGCCCGCCACGTAGTCGATCAGGTCGCGGTTCGTCTTCACGGGCACGTCGTCCACCCGCGTGATGATGTCCTCGTGCTTGAGGCCGGCCTTCTCTCCGGGCTTGCCCGGCTCGACCGAGTTCACGAGGGCGCCTTCGGGGGCCTTCAGGTCGTAAGCCTCCTGCAGCTTCCTGTCGATCGACTCGATGCTGACGCCGAGGAACCCGCGCACGACCTTGCCCTTCCGGAGCTGGGGCATCAGGCGCTTGGCCATGTTCACGGGCACCGCGAAGCCGATGTTCTGTGCGCGCGCGATCGCCGTGTTGATTCCGACCACCTCGCCGGCCACGTTCACGAGCGGGCCGCCCGAGTTGCCGAAGTTGATCGCGGCGTCGGTCTGCAGCAGGCTCTCGAAATTCGCGGTCGCGCGGGAGAGGCCCGCGTACCGGCCCTTGCCGGAGAT
>DATGDV010000039.1:0-4956 GCA_035310685.1 Thermoanaerobaculia bacterium | reverse complement strand
GGCAGCTCGTCGTGCTTGCCCTCGACGATCTCCTTGAAGGAACGGATCGTGTCGGCGATCTTCACGTAGCGGCCGGCCACGCCCGTGAACTGCTCGGCGACGTGGAAGGGCTGCGAGAGGAAGCGCTGGATGCGCCGCGCGCGCGCCACGATGATCTTGTCGTCCTCGGAGAGCTCGTCGATCCCGAGGATCGCGATGATGTCCTGGAGGTCCTTGTACTTCTGAAGGACCTGCTGCACGGCGCGGGCGACGTTGTAATGCTCCTCGCCGACGATCAAGGGGGAAAGGATCTTGGACGTCGAGGCGAGCGGGTCGACCGCGGGATAGATGCCGATCTCCGCGATCTGACGGGAGAGGACGGACGTCGCGTCGAGATGCGCGAACGCGGTCGCGGGCGCCGGGTCGGTGAGGTCGTCGGCGGGCACGTAGATCGCCTGCACGGACGTGATCGAGCCCTTCTTCGTGGACGTGATGCGCTCCTGGAGCTCGCCCATCTCGGTCGCGAGGTTCGGCTGGTAGCCGACGGCCGACGGCATGCGGCCGAGAAGCGCCGAGACCTCCGAGCCCGCCTGCGTGAAACGGAAGATGTTGTCGATGAACAGGAGGACGTCCTTGCCCTCCTTGTCCCGGAAGTATTCGGCGGCCGTCAGGCCCGTCAGCCCGACGCGCAGACGCGCGCCGGGAGGCTCCGTCATCTGGCCGTAGATGAGCGCGGCCTTGGACTTCTTCCAGTCCTTCGGGTCGATGATTCCGGACTCCGTGAACTCGAGCCAGAGGTCGTTGCCCTCGCGCGTCCTTTCGCCGACGCCCGCGAAGACCGAGTAGCCGCCCGCGGCCTTCGCGACGTTGTTGATGAGCTCCATGATGAGGACGGTCTTGCCGACGCCGGCGCCGCCGAAGAGGCCGGTCTTGCCGCCGCGCGTGTAGGGCTCGAGGAGATCGATGACCTTGATGCCCGTCTCGAACATCTCGACGGAGGTGGACTGGTCTTCGTACGGCGGGGCCTCGCGGTGGATGGGCCACTTCTCGGCGGTGACGACGGGGCCCATCTCGTCCACGGGCTCGCCGATGACGTTCAGGATGCGCCCGAGCGTCTCCGGCCCGACGGGGATCGAGATCGGCGCGCCGAGGTCGACCGCCTTCATCCCGCGGACGAGGCCGTCGGCCGGCTTCATCGAGATGCACCGCACGCGGTTCTCGCCGAGGTGCTGCGCGACCTCGGTGATGATGTCGATCTTCTCCGTCGAGAGACCCTCCTCGTCGGTGATGTGGACGGCGTTGAGGATCGTCGGGAGCTTCCCGACCGGAAACTCCACGTCCACGACGGGACCGATGATCTGGACGACGCGACCTTCATTGCTCATGAGGTGACCTTTCCATCGAAGACGGGGCGAGATACCGAGTGAACTCGGATGGCTGCTGGTGCTTGGGGGGTGCGACGAACGGAGAAGCGGGCGGAATGGACGGGTGCGCACCCCCGACGAAGGGGCCCCAACCCCTTCGTCGCCCTGTCCCTCTCAAAGAAGATTCCCAAAAGACAAACAAACTTTTATTACTCCAGCGCCGCAGCACCCGAGACGATCTCGATGAGCTCTTTCGTGATGCGCGCCTGGCGCGCGCGGTTGTAGATGAGGGTGAGGGAGTCGATCATATCGCCCGCGTTCTTGCTGGCGCTGTCCATCGCGGTCATTTGCGCCGCGAAGAACGCCGCCTGCGACTCGAGGACCACCCGGTACATCTGGAACTCGAGGAAGCGCGGCAGGAGGATCCCGAGAATCTCCTCGGGGGACGGCTCGTACAGGTAGTCCATTCCCTGGGACGCGGCGGCGGCGGTCTCGAGCTCGATGGGAAGGAGCCGCTTCGTCCTCACGACCTGGGAGATCGCGCTCCGGAACTCGTTCGCGATGACGTAGACGGCGTCCGCCTCGCCCGAGACGAACCGCGCCGCGAGCGACTCGCCGATCTCGGCGGCGGCCGAGGCGCCGAGCCCCGCCAGACCCGTCCGCGCCTCGACGATCTCGATCGGCCGGCGGCGCCAGAAATCGTTCGCCTTCTTGCCGAGCGTCACGAGACGCACGTTCGCGACGCCTCGCCCTTTCGCCTCGCGCAGGAACGCGGCGACGGCCCGGTTCACGTTCGTGTTGAAGCCGCCCGCGAGGCCCTTGTCGCCGCTCACGACGAGGACGACGACGCTCTTTTCCTCCCGCGCCGAAAGCAGCGGATGGAGAGGCGCCCCGTCTTCGCGCGGCGGGACGCGGGACGCGACGGAGCGCAGGATCGCCTCCAGCGTCGTCGCGTAGGGGCGCGAGGCGATGGCGCGATCCTGCGAGCGGCGCAGCTTCGACGCGGCGACCATCTTCACGGCCTTCGTGATCTGCTGCGTGTTCCTCACGCTCCGGATCCGCCGCCGGATGTCGATCAGGTTCGCCACGTCTTCGGCCCCGTCCGCCCTAGGCCTGCTTCGCCTCGGGCCGGGAGGAGAGGAAGACCTTCTTCGCCTCTCCGACCGCCGACGAGAGCGCCGCCTCGATCTCCTTCGTGAGCTTGCCGGCCTCCCGGATCTCCTTGAGAAGCGGGGCGTGCTGGGTTCCCAGGTACTCGTGGAGCGCGGTTTCGAAGAGCAGGACGGCCTCGACCCGGAGGTCGTCGAGGAAGCCCTTCGTGCCGGCGAAGACGGACGCGATCTGGAGCGCGACGTCCATCGGGACGTACTGGTTCTGCTTGAGGATCTCGACGAGCCGGCGACCGCGGTTCAGCTGCGCCTGCGTCGTCTTGTCGAGGTCGGAGCCGAACTGGGCGAACGCCGCGAGCTCGCGATACTGCGCGAGGTCGAGGCGCAGGGTGCCCGCGATCGCGCGCATGACCCGGATCTGGGCGGACCCGCCGACGCGCGATACCGAGATGCCGACGTTCACGGCCGGACGCTGGCCCGAGAAGAAGAGGTCGGACTCGAGGAAGATCTGTCCGTCCGTGATCGAGATGACGTTCGTCGGGATGTAGGCCGACACGTCGCCCGCCTGCGTCTCGATGATCGGCAGGGCCGTCAGCGACCCGCCGCCCTTCGCCTTGTTGAGCTTCGATCCCCGCTCGAGGAGCCGGCTGTGCAGATAGAAGACGTCTCCGGGATACGCCTCGCGGCCCGGCGGGCGGCGGAGGAGGAGCGAGATCTCGCGATAGGACGCCGCCTGCTTCGAGAGGTCGTCGTAGACGACGAGCGCGTGCTTCCCGTTGTACATGAAGTACTCGCCCATCGCGCACCCCGCGTAGGCCGAGATGTACTGGAGCGGCGCCGGGTCTGACGCGGCGGCCGCCACGACGATCGTGTGCTCCATGGCGCCGTATTTCTCGAGGGTCTGGACGACCTGGGCGATCGTGGAGTTCTTCTGGCCGATCGCGACGTACACGCAGATGACGCCGTTGCCCTTCTGGTTGATGATCGTGTCGAGCGCGATGGCGGTCTTCCCCGTCTGGCGGTCTCCGATGATCAGCTCACGCTGCCCGCGGCCGATCGGGATCATCGAGTCGATGGCCTTGATGCCGGTCTGCATGGGCTCCTTGACCGGAAGGCGGTCGACGACGCCGGGCGCGAGCCGCTCGACGGGGTAGAACTCCTTCGAGGCGACCGGGCCCTTGCCGTCGATCGGCTGCCCCAGCGGGTTGACCACGCGGCCCACGAGCGCGTCGCCGACCGGGACGGAGATGATGCGTTTCGTGCGTTTGACGGTGTCGCCTTCCTTGACGAGGCTCGTCTCGCCCATCAGGACGCAGCCGACATGGCCTTCCTCGAGGTTCAGCGCGAGGCCGTAGACGCCGTTCGGGAACTCGAGGAGCTCGCCGGCCATGACCTTCTCGAGGCCGTAGGCGAGCGCGATGCCGTCGCCGACGGACACCACCGTACCGACCTCGTCGACGTCCACGCCCTGCGTGATCCCGGCGAGTTGGGCCTTGATGAGCTGGGTGATCTCCTGAGCGCTGATTTCCGCCATGTCGTTTCTTCTTTCTCCGTGCGTCAGGCCGGGGCGAGTGCGTGCAGGGCCGCGCGGGCTTTTTCGAGGCGCCTCTCGAGCGAAGCGTCGAGCCGGGCGCTGCCGACCGAGACGACGAACCCCCCCAGCAGAGAGGGGTCGACTTTGGACACGATGCGGACGCTCTGCTTCGTCCTGTCGGCGACGAGCGTCCGGAGGGCTTCGAGTACGGCGGCGTCGGCCGGCTGGGCCGTGAAGATCCGGGCCTCGACGGCCCGCGTGTCCTTGTCGAGCCGCCCGCGAAAAGCGGAGAGGAGATCGGGAAGGGCGTGAAGCCGGCCGTTGTGGAGGAGGATCACGAGGAGCCGGCCCGCGATCTCGGGCACCCCGACGCGCGCGGCGACCGCGAGAAGAAGCTCCTCGCGCTTCTCGCGCTCGAGCCCGGGGTTCGAGAGGACCTTCCCGAGCTCGGGAGCCGAGTCGTAGGCGTGCTGGAACGCCTCGAGCGCCGCGAGCTCCCCCGCCGGATCCTTCGCCACGGCGAAGAACGCGTCGACGTAGGGGCGCGTGAACTGGGCGCTCATCTCGTGCCGCTCCGGCCCTGGGCCGTACCCCTCAGGCGTGCGATGCCCTCTTCGAGAAGTCTCTTCTCGTCTTCCGCCGTGACGTTCTTCTGGAGAAGCTCGCGGGCCAAGTCGACCGAGAGGTCCCCGGCGAAGGCCGTGAGCTCCGCCCGCGCCGCCCGGACTCGGTTGTCCAGATCGGAGCGCGTTTTCGCCAGGATCTGGTCCGCGTCCGCCTGACTCTTCGCGAGGAGCGCCGCGTGCTCCGCGTCGGCGTCGCGGCGCGCGGCGTCCTTGAGGTTCGTGAGCTCCGTCTCGATGCTCGCGAGCCGGGTCTTGAGCTCCGCCGAGAGCTGCTCGGCCCGACGGCGCTCGTCCTCGGCCTTCGCGAGGGCGGCCGCGACGCCCGCCTTCCTCTTTCCGAAGAA
>DATGDV010000038.1:0-2408 GCA_035310685.1 Thermoanaerobaculia bacterium | reverse complement strand
CGCGCTACAACATCCTCCTCCGCGACGACAAGACGTATCCCTACATCAAGGTCACGACGGGGGAAGACTGGCCGCGCGCGTTCGTGACGCGGCGCGTGCTGAAGGACGGCCACAGCTACTTCGGTCCGTTCCTGCCGGCGCGCACGTGCCGCGGCGCGATGAAGATGGTCCAGCGGATGTTCCAGATCCGCACGTGCCGCATCGAGATCGACGGCACGCTGCCGCGCCCGTGTCTCTATTACGACATGCACGCCTGCCTCGGTCCGTGCGTCGCGGGCCTCACGACGAAGAGCGCCTACGACGACGCCGTGAAGGACGTGCTTCTGTTCCTTTCCGGACGGAACGACGAGCTCGGGCCGCGCCTCGAGCTGAAGATGCGCGCGGCGGCCGAGGCGGAGAGTTTCGAGATGGCGGCGGCCTATCGCGACTGCCTGCGCACGGTCGAGGAGCTCGCGGAGAAACAGCGCGTCCAGTCGATCTCGGGCGAGGACGTGGACGTCTTCGGAGACTTCTTCGACGGGGGAAACCTGGGCGTTTCCGTGCTCCTCGTGCGCGGAGGCGTGGTGCTCGATTCGCGGGAGTACTACTGGGAGGGGATCGGCGACGTGCCTCCCGAGGAGTTCTGGGTCTCGCTCCTGTCGCAGTACTACGACACGATCGCCGACGGCAGTTTCCTGCCGCGCGAGGTCCTCCTGCCGGTCGACCTTCCCGACGAGGCCCTCGAGCCGATCGAGGCGTGGCTGTCCCAGCGGCGGGGCACGAAGGTCGTCATCAAGACGCCGCGCCGCGGCGCCGCCTTCGAGCGGGTCCAGATCGCCCGCGACAACGCGCGCCAGAATCACCTCCGGCGTTTTCGGCGCGTGCGCGAGCGCGGCGAGAAGGCGACGCTCGCCCTCGCGAAGGCGCTGGACCTGGACCGCCGCCCGTCCCGGATCGAATGCTTCGACATCTCGCACCTCTCGGGAAGCGAGACGTACGCGTCGTGCGTCGTCTTCGTGGACGGCGAGCCCGCGAAGGACGAGTACCGGCTCTTCCGCATCGAGCGGCCGGGCGTCGACGATTTCGCGTCGATCGCCGAAGCCGTCTCGCGCCGTTACGCGCGCGCCCGGGACGAGGGGCGAGCGCTGCCCGACCTCCTCCTGATCGACGGCGGCAAGGGCCAGCTCTCCGCCGCCCTCGGGGCGCTGGACCGGATCGGAATCGACATGGCGGCGGCGTCTCTCGCGAAGCGCGAGGAACAGGTGTTCGTGCCGGGCCGCTCCGCGCCGATCGTCCTCCCGCGGACGAATCCCGGCCTCAAGCTGCTGCAGCGAGCACGCGACGAGGCGCATCGATTCGGACTGAAGACGCACCGGCGGGCGCGCGGGAAGCACGCCCTGGAGAGCCCTCTTCTCGCGATCAGGGGTCTCGGGCCCGCGCGCGTGAAGACTCTTCTCGCCGCCTTCGGAGGCTTTGAGGCCGTTCTCGCGGCCACGGAGGAGGCGCTCGCGGCGGTCGCCGGGAAGGCGGTCGCCGCCCGGATCACGCGATTCCGGGAGAGGGGCGACGCCGAAAGATCCGTTGGCGCTGCTACACTTTCCGAGGAATGACGGCCCCCATCAGCGACAGCCGCGCCCGGCCACGGATGTTGACGGGCGGGTCGCTCGAGCGGATTCCCTTCGCGGAGGTCGTCCGGAGCCTCTACCGGGAACGCACCACGGGGAAGCTGCTCGTCTCCCGCGGCGGCGAGGAGCGGACTTTCTCGTTCGACCGGGGCCAGATCCTCTTCGCGAGCTCGAATCGGGAGGCGCAGCTCGTCGGAGAGCTTCTTCGCACCTTCGGCCTCGCCGATGAGAACCTTCTCCTGTCCGCCTTCGAGAAAGCGCTGAACGAGCCGGGTCGCGGTCTCGCGCGGGCGCTCACCGAATCGGGCGCGGTTCCCGGCTATGTCGCGGACGCAGCCGTGCGGGCCCTCTCCGAACGCCTCTTCTTCGACACGCTCAAGTGGACGAACGGGGTCTTCACCGTGACTCCGCTCGATGCGGCGCCCGACGTCCCCGCAAAGATGGAGCGTCCGACGGGGGGAATGCTTCTCGAGGCGCTGCGCCGCGTGCCCGCGCCGGCGTCCCAGCTCAACTCTCCCCTCGATCCCGGGTCGCGGCCGGTGTTCGCGGCCGATCTCCTTCTCCGCTATCAGGCGATCCTCGTCTCGGCCGAGGAAGCGGAGGTGCTCGGCAAGGTGGACGGAGCCATGACCGTCGAGCAGATCCACCGCGACCAGCGCATCGTCGCGCGGCTCGCGGCGACCGGCCTCGTCCAGCTCGTGGCACAGGGACGGCCCATCGAGAAGAGCGGGGTCGCCGAAGGTCTCCTGTTCCTGAACGTGGAGATCGCGGGCGCGCAGCCTCCCGCGCGCATCGCCGAGCAGT
>DATGDV010000037.1:0-6932 GCA_035310685.1 Thermoanaerobaculia bacterium | reverse complement strand
TTCTTCGGCGGGGACCCGTGGCCGGACGCCCTGAAGGACCAGCTGAGGCCGTATCTCGGACTCTATCCGTCGAACTTCCGGGAGAGCCTGCTCTTCGGAAAGCTCAGTTTCGTCCTGGGCGAGGGGGCCGCCCTCGACGTCTCGGGAAACTGGCGGCACGAGACGGATATCCGAGGCTTCGGGGCCCAGACGAGCTTCCAGAGCGCCGAGAACGCGAAGAACGACGCGAGCACCGCGGTCGCCAAGCACACGCTCCTGAAAGGGAATTTCCTGAACGAGGCGACCCTCAGCTACCAGCGCTCCAAATGGAATCCGTCGCCCGAAAACCCGGACCTCGTCAACCAGAACTACTTCGGACTGCTGCAAATCGGCGGGAGGACGACACCGCAGAACTTCACGCAGGACCGCTACGCCATCCGCGACGATTTGACCCTCCTGAGCCTGCAGGGGCTCGGGAACCATGTCATCAAGGGAGGCGTCACCTTCGACTACTTGAAGTACGACGTCGTCAAGCAGCAATTTGGCAACCCCGAATATGACTACTTCTTCGGGTACGGTTCCGCGCATCCCTTCAAGGCGCAGTACGGTTTCGGCGACCCCAACGTCTCGACCATCAACCGACAGTTCGGCGTCTACCTTCAGGACGACTGGCGGGTCAACCCGCGCCTGACGGCGAATATCGGCCTTCGTTGGGATTTCGAAACGGACATGTTGAACAACAACTACGTCACGCCGCAGGCGATCCGGAATGCGTTCGGCTCGCTGTACTCCTCCAACTTCTTCACCGACGGGACGAACCGGAGTACCTATTACGGCGCCCTCCAGCCGCGCATCGGGCTTTCGTTCGACGTGACGGGCGACAGCAAGACGGTCGCCTTCGGCGCCTTCGGGAGGTACTACGACCGGACCACGTACAACGACATCCTCGACGAGAAATACCGGCTCCAGTACCAGGTCCTGACCTTCGTGTTCACGGACGATGGCCACGGAATCGAGGGTTTCCCGACGTCCATCATCTGGCAGCCGCAATACATGACCGTCGCCGGCCTGCAGTCCCTGATCGCGAGCGGGAACGCTCCGAAGCCGGAAGTCTACCTTCTCGACAACAACACGAAGCCCCCTTCGTCGGACCAGTGGAGCCTCGGCGTTCGGCACGATTTCGGCGGGCTTCTCGCGTCGGTCGCCTACGTCGGCGTCAAGAGCCGGAACCAGCTCACGTGGACCTGCGGGACCCAGAGACCCGACGGCACGTGCATCTTCGGGGGCACCACCCCGGGATACAGCACTCAGCTCCTTTCCGCGGGCAAGGAAGGGCGATACAACGCCCTCCAGGTCAGCGCCGACAAGCCCTTCACGGCGAGCTCGGGGTGGGGTGCGTCTCTTTCGTACGTCTACGGCAAGGCCGAACAGACCGGCAACGACCTCTTCAGCCTGGACTACGCGAACCCCAGAGCCTACGGCTTTCATCGGACGCCGAACGACCAGACCCACACAATCCTCGTCACGGGCATCGCGGCGCTGCCGCTGGGCTTCCGCCTGAGCACCCTCGTCAGCCTCGGGTCGGGCTTTCCGTTCCAGATCAACGACGACTCACAGCGTCCGAACCCGGATCGCACGCTCCAGAAGCCGGGCGGAGGCGACCCGCCGAAATGGTCGCAGAGTGTCGACGTCAGGCTCGAGAAGCGGTTCACTCTCGCCGGCTCCTACAACTTCGGCGTCCTCGCCGAGGTCATCAATCTCTTCAATTACGTCAACTACGATCCGAATTCGATCAACGGCACCATCCCTCAGACGGGGACCAACCCCAACTTCGGCAAGGCAACCGCGGCCATCAACCCGCGCCGCGTCCAATTCGGCGTCAATTTCAGCTTCTGATCGTGTGAATCGGGCGGCCGGACTCACGCTCCTCTGCCGCCGGACGGGGCGAGCCTCGGTCGCTCGCCCCGTCCGTTCTTCGCTCTTCGCCGCCGTTCTCGCGGTCGCCTGCGCGCGCCCGCTCGGACCCCCGGTCGAATTCCGGCCCGCCGCCGTCGCGCGGCAGAAGGCCGCCCTCTCGGCCGAAGACGTCGCTTTCCTCGACGACCTCGAGCAGCGCACCTTCCGCTGGTTCTGGGACAAGACGGATCCGAGGACCGGCCTCGTCCCCGACCGTGAGCCGACGCCTGCGTTCTCGAGCGTGGCCGCCGTGGGATTCGGCCTCGCGGCGTATCCGATCGGCGCCGAGCGCGGCTGGGTCACGCGCGAGGAGGCCCGCGGGCGCGTGCTGACGACGCTGCGCTTCCTTCGAGACGCGCCCTCCGGAGAGGCCGCGGCGGGCGTCACGGGCAGCCGAGGATTCTTCTACCACTTCCTCGACATGGAGACGGGCCGGCGCTTCGAGACGATCGAGCTCTCGACGATCGACACGGCGCTGTGCCTCGCCGGCGCCCTCTTCTGCGAGTCCTATTTCGACGGCGCGGATCCCGCGGAAGAGGAGGTGCGCGCGCTCGCGGAGGAGCTCTTCCGGCGCGCGGACTGGGCCTGGGCCTCGACGCCCCGCCCGCCGCGCATCTCGATGGGCTGGACGCCGGAGAACGGCTTTCACGACTACGACTGGAAGGGCTACAACGAGGCCATGATCGTCTACGTCCTCGCGCTGGGATCGCCGACGCATCCGGTCCCGGAGAGCGCGTGGCCGGCGTACACCTCGACGTACCGCTGGGAGACGTTTCAGGGCCAGACGTTCGTCAATTTCGCCCCGCTCTTCGGACATCAGTTTTCCCACGTCTTCCTCGACCTCGAAGGCATCCGCGACGCCTACATGCGCGAGAAAGGGATCGACTACTTCGAGAACTCCCGGCGCGCCACGCTCGCCCAGCGCGCGTACGCGATCGCGAACCCGGGGGGCTTCGCGGGCTACGGCGAAGACGTGTGGGGCCTCACGGCGTGCGACGGCCCCGCGGACGTCACGCTGGACGTGAACGGCCGGCGCGTGCGCTTCTTCAGCTACGCCGCGCGGGGCGCGGGGGCGGGCGACGTGCGCGACGACGGCACGCTCGCGCCGGCGGCGGCGGCGGGCTCGCTGCCGTTCACGCCGGAGCTGTCCGTCCGGGCGCTCCGGACGATGGTCGCGCGCTGGGGAGCGGACCTCTACGGCTCCTACGGCTTCCGCGACGCCTTCAACCCCACGTTCACGTTCTCCGCGGCGCTCCGGCACGGCCGCGTCGTGGCCGGAAAGGGATGGTTCGACGTCGACGCCCTCGGGATCGACCAGGGCCCGATCCTCGCGATGATCGAGAATCAGCGCAGCGGACTCCTGTGGCGAACGATGCGGAAGAACCCGGCGATCGTCCGCGGTCTCTCGCGCGCCGGCTTCACGGGCGGATGGCTGCCGGGCGCGGCGCCGTGACGCGCGTCGTTGCAGGCGCTCTGGCCGCCGTCCTCGCGGCGGCGGCGTGCGCGCGGGATGCTCCGGGGCAGAGAGCCGTCCGTTTCTGGGGCCTGGGCCGCGAAGGCGAGGTCGTCCGCGACCTTCTTCCGGCCTTTCGCGCGCGGTACCCCGGTGTCCGCGTGGAGGTTCAGCAGATCCCCTGGACGGCGGCCCACGAAAAGCTCCTCACGGCCTTCGTCGGCGAATCGCTGCCGGACGTCGCGCAGATCGGCAACACCTGGCTGCCCGAGTTCCGGACCCTCGGAGCGCTCGAAGACCTCGGACCGCGCGTCGCGCGCTCTTCCGTCGTCACTCCCGGGAGCTATTTTCCGGGCATCTGGGACACGAATCTCGTCGACGGCGTGCTGTGCGGCGTGCCGTGGTACGTCGACACGCGCGTCCTTTTCTATCGGAAGGACCTTCTCCAGGCCGCCGGCAT
Source organism: Thermoanaerobaculia bacterium (assembly GCA_035310685.1). GTDB lineage: Bacteria > Acidobacteriota > Thermoanaerobaculia > UBA5066 > UBA5066 > Fen-183. Next base: position 3,084 of record DATGDV010000037.1, on the reverse strand, counting down.
CGCCGCGCCGCCGCGCACGTGGACCGAGTGGCTCGACGACATGCGCCGGCTCAAGGCCCGGGCGGGTCCGGGTCGGTGGGCGATCCTCCTGCCGACCGACGAGTGGGCGCAGCCCGTGATCTTCGGCCTTCAGAAAGGGGCCTCGCTCCTCACCGCGGACGGCGGGGACGCGGCCTTCCGCGCGCCGGCGTTCCGCGACGCGGCGGCCTTCTACGTGGGCCTCTTCCGCGAGGGGCTCGCGCCCGCCCTCGCGAACACGCAGATCGCGAACCTGTATCAGCAATTCGCCGCGGGCGACTTCGCCATGTACGTCACCGGCCCATGGAACCTCGGCGAGTTCCGGCGGCGTCTTCCGGCGAACCTTCAGGACGCCTGGGCGACCGCGCCCATGCCGGCCGCCGAAGGGAGCGGCCCCGGCGTCTCCCTCGCGGGAGGGTCGAGCCTCGTCCTCTTCCGATCCTCGAAGAGGTCTGACGACGCGTGGAAGCTGATCGAGTTCCTCTCCGAGCCTGCCCAGCAGGTGCGCTTCTACGCGCTCGCGGGAGATCTTCCGGCTCGCCGCGATGCGTGGAAGGACCCGCTCCTCTCCGGCGACCCCGCGGCCCGCGCGTTCGAAGAGCAACTCGCTCACGTCGTCGCGACGCCCCGGGTTCCCGAGTGGGAGCAGGTCGCCCAGAAGGTCGCCGAGCACCTCGAGCCGGCGATCCGCGGGGTCGCGACGGTGGACGCGACTCTCGAGTCGCTCGACGCGGACGTCTCGGCTCTCCTCGCGAAACGCCGGTGGGTGCTCGCGCGGAAGGCGGTCCATGCGCACTGAATTCCGTAGCGGAAGGCCGGCGGAGGTCCGAGCGGCGCTCTTCTTCCTCGCGCCGGGCCTTTTCGTGATCGTCGTCTTCTTCTTCCTGCCGATCGCGGCCTCGCTCCTCCTCTCGGCGACGGACTTCGATCTCTACGCGCTCGCGGACACGTCGAACGCGCGCGTCACGGGCGTCGCGAACTACCGGGCGCTCTTTTCGGATCCGGTTTTCCTGACCGCTCTCAAGAACACGCTCGTCTTCGTCCTCCTGTCGAGCCCGCTCACGGTCGCTGTCGCGCTCTCCGCGGCCGTCCTCGTGAACACCCGCCTCGCGCGCGCGAAGGGCTTCTTCCGGACGACGTTCTTCGCGCCGGTCGTCACGACGCTCGTCGCCGTCGCGGTCGTCTTCAAGTACGTCTACCATCCCCGCTTCGGACTCCTGAACCGCGGGCTCACGCTGATCGGCCTTCCGGCGGTGGACTGGCTCGGCGACACGCGGTTCGCGCTCGTCGCGATCGTCCTCCTCGCCGTCTGGAAGAACTTCGGATTCTCGACGATCCTCTTCGTCGCGGGCCTGCAGGGCATCCCCGAATCCCTCTACGAGGCGGCGCGGCTCGACGGGGCCGGCCGGTGGCAGATGTTCCGGCGGATCACGCTGCCGCTCCTCGCGCCGACGATGCTCCTCGTCGGCCTCACGCGCACGATCGACTACTTCCAGCTCTTCGCCGAGCCGTACGTCATGACCTCCGGCGGGCCGCTCAACGCGACGCTCACGATGGCGCTCCTCATGTACAAGGAGGGCTTCCGTTTCTGGAACATGGGGCGCGGCGCCGCGATCGCGTTCGTCCTCTTCGGGGTGATCCTCGTCGCGACGCTCGTCCAGTTCCGCCTCCAGAAGGGCGGGGAGACGTGAGGCGGCTCGCCGCGGCCTGCGGCGTGAACGCGCTCCTCGCGCTCGGGGCCGCGTTGACGCTGGCCCCGCTCGTGTGGATGGTCTCGGCGTCGGTCATGCCCACGGGCGAGGCGAGCTCCTTTCCGCCGGGCTTCATCCCGAGCCGGGTCACGTTCGAGCACTACCGCGATCTTTTTCAGCGGCTCTCGCTCGGCCGCGCGTTCGGCAGCAGCCTGCTCCTCGCGTCCGCGGTCACGTTCTGCTCGGTGATCCTGAACTCGATGGCGGGCTACGCGTTCGCGAAGCTGCGGTTTCCCGGGCGCGACCGGCTGTTCCGGCTCCTCCTCCTCGGGATGGTCATTCCCGTCCAGATCGCGATGCTCCCGCTCTTTCTGATGATGCGCGCGCTCGGGCTCGTGAACACGTACCTCGGCGTCATCATTCCGACGGCGGCGGGCATCTTCGGGATCTTCCTGGTCCGGCAGTTCGCGCGCTCCATTCCCGACGAGCTCCTCGACGCGGCTCGGGTGGACGGCGCGAGCGAGTGGAAGATCTACCGGCGCCTCGTCCTGCCTCTTCTCAGGCCGGTCCTCGTGACGCTCGGGGTCTTCATGTTCCTCGGCACGTGGAACGACTTCCTGTGGCCCCTCGTCGTCCTGACGGACGACACGAAGTACACGCTCCCCGTCGCCCTGGCGAATCTCGTTGGCGAGCACGCGCAGGACACGGAGCTCATGATGGCGGGCTCGGTCCTGACGGTCCTGCCGGTCCTCCTCGTCTTCCTCGGTCTGCAGCGGGCGTACATCGAGGGCATCACGGCGGGCGGAGTCAAGGAATGAGGCGGCGCTCGTGGGCTTTTTCCGCGTGGCTCCTCCTCGCGGCCGGCGCGCCCTCGCGCGATGCCGAGGGCACGAGCATCGTCACCGTCGAGGCGTGGAAGCCGGTCGCCTCCGCGGGCGTCGACGTCTCCCTCTCGCCTCTCGGAAAGCCGGGCACCCGCATGACGTACGACTTTCACGGCGGCTCGGGCTGGGCCGGGGTGCGCCGCACGGGCGGGCTCGTTTTCCCGGAGGACTGGACCCTCTCCTTCCGCGTGCGCGGGGAGGGGACGGCCAACACGCTCGAGGTCAAGTTCCTGGACGACAGCGGCGAGAACGTCTGGTGGGCCCGCCGCGAAGGCTTCTCGCCCGAAGCCGAGTGGCGAACGATTTCCGTGAAGAGGCGTCACGTGACCTTCGCGTGGGGTCCGTCCGGCGGGGGAGCGTTTCCCCGGAAGGCGAGGCTCGAGATCGTGCTGTCCGCGGGGACCGGAGGGAGGGGGTTCTTGGAGATCGAAGAGCCCGTGCTTGCCGAGAGAGCGAAGCCCGGGGCTCTGCCGGAGCCGGCCGTCACGCGG
>DATGDV010000036.1:0-3232 GCA_035310685.1 Thermoanaerobaculia bacterium | reverse complement strand
AGGGCTATGGTGGATTCTTCTTGGAAGGGGAAGAAGGGAACTCCCGCTCAGCCGCGCTGATGGTTCTCTGGGCAGCGTTGAGGGCAGCGTCGGAGCCTCAGGATGCTGCGGCTGCGGGCATCGCGGCCGCGCAAGGGGGCGGGGGCGCTCCCGCCCCGCCGCCCCTCCTTCCCGGCGACGTGCTGATCTGGCAGGGCGCACCTCGAATCGCTTCTGCGCCGCCAGGCGCCTCGTCGCCCTCTCTTCCATTCGAAGAAATTCGCAGAACACTTCCCGAGGGAGGACGCCACATCAGAAGGGACGACCTCGGCGGCAGAGGGGTTCCCGGCATCACCGGCCTCCGGGCACTCGCGCGGCTGCCCGAGGAGCGGCTGGCCGTCCTGCGCCTCGGCCCCCCGCCCACGGCGCGATGGGCCTTCCGGGGGGTTCGCGCGATCGCCGTCTTCTCCGGGAAGATCACCCTGGTGGACGGCGAGGAGGCGAAGCTCGTTCACGCGGGCTCCCTCGCCCTCGTCGGCGATCCCTCGGCGACTCTCTACCTCGAGGCCGGAAACGACGCGGCTCTCGGCGTCGCGCTCGCCGCGTTCGACTTCGTCGCCGCCCTGAGTTGACGCGTTCCCGGGACTACAATGGCCGCCCTCTCTTCGGGAGGAGCCGATGCCCGAGACAAAATCCGCCCCGCCCGGGCCCGGGTCCCAGGACGCAACTCCGCGCGAGATCTCGCCGACGCTCAACCCGAAGGGCGAAATGCTCTGGGAGAGCTCGCCGTCGCGCTACATCGCGAAAGTCAGCTTCGCGACCGGCAAGGAGATCCTCCGGCCGATCGACCCGGACAACCTCCTCGTCCACGCCCATCGCGACAAGAATCCGATCGACGTCACGGCGCAATATCTCGCGAGCCGCCTGATCCAATGGACCGGAAACGAGAACGCGGTCAGGGACGGCCTGAGGAAAGTGAACCTCCTCGGGATCAAGCTGGCCGAGGCCATCGGCTCGGCCACCGGCAGCAAGGCCGTGGCAAACGGCGCGAAAAGCTTCATCGGCGTGGCGGACCGGGACGTCTTCTTCCGGTTTCGGGAGGCCACGCATCTCTCCGAAAAAGAGGTCAAGACCCGCATCGAGAAGCTCCAGAAGGACGCTCGCGCCCTCCTGCGCGCGCGCGGCCGCAGCCCGCGGCTGCACGTTCTGCTGACGGGCGCGACGGGATTCCTCGGCAAGGAGTTCCTCGCTCAGGCGGCGGCCGACCGCCGCATCGAGCGTGTCGTCTCGGTCGTGAGGCCCGAGAAGGTCCGCGACCCGAAGACGAAGGAGGTCGTGAGGGTCCTGTCGCCGAAGCAGCGCGGAGCCATCCTTCTCCGGCGTCTCCACATCTCCGGCGCCAGGGCGAAGAAGTTCGTCTTCGTGGACGGAGACATCGAGAGGGCGGACCTCGGCATCGCGCCGAAAGAGCTCGCCCGACTGAGAAAGACGCTCACGCACGTCGTCCACTGCGCCGCGAGCGTCTCGTTCGACGACTCCTACGAGAACTCCTTCCGCGCGAACGTGCAGGGGGCGCGCAACGCGCTCCAATTCGCTCTCTCCCTCCAGGAGGCCAAGGGCTCAAAGTTCATCCAGCACATCGCGATCGAGACGTCCTACATTCACGGGCGGAAGAAGAAGACGACGGCGCAGGAGTCGGCGCTCGTCTTCCCCCGGAACTTCTACAACAACTTCTACGAGCTCACGAAGGCGATGGCGTCGCTCGAGACGGATTACACGCTCGTCGACAAGGGGCTGCGCGTCGCGCAGCTCCTCCCGTCGATCGTCATCGGCCACTCGAGGACCGGCAACAACCGCGGCGACACGAAGGTGGTGAACGCCCCCATCAACGCGTTCGGACGCTCCAAGGAAGCGATGGATTCCCTGCAGGCGGACGCGGTCGGACGCGGCAAGGCCTGGCTCATCGGCGCGATCGCGTCGAGCTTCCCCGGGGACGCCTCGGCCGAGCTGAACCTCGTGCCCGTGGACCGCGTCGTCCAGGGAATCCTCGCCGCTCTCACGGTTCCGGAGTCGATCGGCGAGCGGATCCACCTCGCCACGGACAACCGGATCCGGTCCGACGACATCGCGCGCATCACGCGCGAGGAGATCGGCATCAACGTGCGGCTCGCCGATCCGACGCTCTTCCGCAACATCACGCTGCCGATCGTGAAGACGGCGCTCGAGAAGGGGGGCGAGCCGAAGCTCGCGAACGCGCTCGAGAAGCTCGGCACGATCTTCGGCGGTTACAACGAGTGGGGCCAGCCGATTCACGACGTCGGGAACGACGTCCGCATCCTCGGCCTTCCCGTCCGCAGGCCGAACACGGAGCATGCCTTCCGGATGCTCTGCCGCCACAACAAGTACGTCCAGGAGTTCGGGAAGGTGCGCGACCTCGACGAGATCGCCCGCCGCGAATACCTGTGGGAGAAGGCGATCAACGCGATCGAGCACATGGTGGGCCGCCAGGTCGCATCCCTCCCGCCGGAGGAGTTCCGCCGGCACCTCGGGCAACGGCTCGACCTGAAGAGCTTCACGGAGAAGTAGGCAGGCGACGACCCGCCGCGGACGGGACCCCTCGACGGCCTACGAGAGCCGCTTCAGACGGCCCTGTATCGCGACGCGAGGAGGCCGGTGGCGAGGGAGAGGTCGAGGTCGGCGACGAGCAGCCCCTCTTCGCCGTACGGGAAATACGCGAGGAGCGTGCCGTCCGGATTGACGACGGCCGAGGTCGTCGCCGAGCCGGCCGCCGCGTAATTCACGGACGCGATGAAGATCGTGTTCTCGGCCGCGCGGCAGAGGAGCGCCTTCTCGTGAAACGTGTTCGCCGGGTCCGCGAAGGTCTTCGGCGCGGTGCCGGCCGGTCCGCCCGGCTCGAGATGCGGGTGGAAGACGACCTGCGCGCCTTTCCGCGCCGCGAAGCGCACGGTCTCGGGGTATCTCCAACCCTCGTGACAGATCACGACGCCGAACGTGAGCTCTCCCGCGGTGAAGACGCGGCGTGACGCGCCGGGCGCGTAGATCCCTTCCTCGGAGGGGTCGATCTGTACCTTGTCCTGAAATCCCAGCCTCGTCCCGTCCGCGCCGACGACGAGCGCCGTCGCGAGGACCGCGCTTCCTTCCACCCGCTCCGTTCCGAGGACGACCGCCACGCGCGCCTTCGCGGCCGCGGCGGCTACGCGCGTCGCCGCGCGCTCGAGGAAGGCGGGATCGG
>DATGDV010000035.1:0-2966 GCA_035310685.1 Thermoanaerobaculia bacterium | reverse complement strand
AAGGGAACAAAAAACACTATCGGTAGCGTTTTTCCTCTTGAAAAAGGCAGGGGCGGGAATTACCTTGTGAGACAGCCCCAAACGCCGGACGCAAGACCACGCCGAGAGCGCGGGAGGAAGCGAAAAAAGGCCAGGCTGCTGGCAGAAGGGGTAGTTTCGTCTTCGCGCAGAAGGAAGACGAGGAAAGGGAGGCCTTCTCACCCATGAGCACCTCGAACGGACGAGAGACGCGCCCCGAAGCAGGAGGCCCGGCCGCTAAAACGGCTTCCCCCGCGCGAACCGGCCTCCGAGGCCTGACCTTCCGGAGGCTCTTCACCGACGGCGTCACGTCCCCCTTCGACGCCCTGGAATGGGAGCTCCGCACGGCGGCCATCACGAACGAAAAGGGCGAGGTCTTCTTCGAGCAGAAGGACGTGGAGGTCCCGAAGGCCTGGTCGATGACGGCGACGAACATCGTCGCGCAGAAGTACTTTCACGGGAAGCCGGGAACGCCGCAGCGCGAGCGGTCGGTCAGGCAGCTCATCGGCCGCGTCGTTGACACGATCACGGGGTTCGGGGAGAAGAACGGGTATTTCCGCACCGCGGCCGACCGCGACGCGTTCTCGGACGAGCTCGCCCACATCCTGGTGAACCAGGCCGCGAGCTTCAACTCGCCCGTCTGGTTCAACGTCGGCGTCGAGCCGAGGCCGCAGGCGTCGGCGTGCTTCATCAACTCGGTGGGCGACTCGATGTCCTCGATCCTGGACCTCGCCAAGACGGAGGGCATGCTCTTCAAGTTCGGTTCGGGCACCGGTTCGAATCTCTCCTCGCTGCGCTCGTCGACCGAATCGCTCTCCTCCGGCGGGATCGCGTCCGGCCCCGTCTCGTTCATGAAAGGCTTCGACAGCTTCGCGGGCGCGATCAAGTCGGGCGGCAAGACGCGCCGCGCGGCGAAGATGGTCATCCTCAACGTCGGCCACCCGGACATCGAGGAGTTCATCCTCTGCAAGGAACGCGAGGAGAAGAAAGCCTGGGACCTCATCGACTCGGGCTGGGACGGCTCGTTCAACGGCGAGGTGTACGCCAACATCGCGTTCCAGAACGCGAATCACTCCGTCCGCGTGACGGACGAGTTCATGCGCGCCGTCGAGACGGGCGGCACGCACACGACGAAGGCGGTCACGACCGGCGAGCCCATGGGGACGTACGACGCCAGAGAGTTGCTCATGAAGATGGCGGAGTCGGCGTGGGTGTGCGGCGATCCCGGGATGCAGTACGACACGCTCATCAACGCGTGGAACCCGTGCAAGGCGACGCACCGGATCAACGCGTCGAACCCGTGCTCGGAATACATGTTCATCGACGACTCGGCGTGCAACCTCGCCTCCCTGAACCTCATGAAGTTCGCGCGCGAGGACGGGGGCTTCGAGATCGAGAAGTTCCGGCACGCCGTGGACGTCGTGTTCGCCGCGCAGGAGATGCTCGTCGGCGAAGCCTCGTATCCGACGCCCGCGATCGAGCAGAACTCGCACGCGTTCCGCCCGATCGGCCTCGGCTACGCGAACCTCGGCGCGCTCCTCATGTTCAACGGCCTTCCCTACGACAGTGACGAGGGCCGCCATTACGCGGCCGCCGTCACGAGCCTCATGCACGGGCAGGCGTACCTCACGTCCGCGAAGATCGCGGCCGAGATGGGCCCCTTCGCGGGCTATCCTCCGAACCGCGACGCGTTTCTCGAGGTCATCTCCATGCATCGCGACGCCGCCTATGGCGTCGAGAAGAGCGGCGTTCCGAGAGACCTTCACGAGGCGCAGCGCGCGGTGTGGGACCTGACGCTCGAGTCCGGGCGGCAGCACGGCTTCCGAAACGCGCAGGCCACCGTTCTCGCGCCCACCGGCACTATCGGCTTCATGATGGACTGCGACACCACGGGCGTGGAGCCCGATCTCGCGCTCGTCAAGTACAAGAAGCTCGTGGGTGGCGGAACGATCAAGATCGTCAACCAGACCGTCCCGCATGCCCTCACCCGCCTCGGCTATTCGGACGCCGAGATGCACGCGATCGTGACCTACATCGACGAGAAGGGCACGATCGAGGGCGCCCCTTTCCTGAAGAGCCAGCACCTGCCCGTCTTCGACTGCGCGTTCAAGGCCCTCGGCGGCACGCGGTCGATTGCGCCGATGGGCCACGTCCGGATGATGTCGGCGGTGCAGCCCTTCCTTTCGGGCGCCATCAGCAAGACGGTGAACATGCCGAACGACGCGACGGTCGAGGAGATCGCGGACGTCTACATGCAGGGCTGGAAGCTGGGGTTAAAGGCGATCGCGATCTACCGCGACGGATGCAAGCGCACGCAGCCGTTGAACACGGCGGCGAGCAAGAACGACGACGCCGTGAAAGGGCATCGCGGCTTGAAGGCGAGCGCTGCGGCTGCCGGAGTACCGGCCGCCGCTCCGGTCGCGACGGACGGCGCGCCGCGCCGGCACAAGCTCCCCGACGAGCGCCGGGCGATCACGCACAAGTTCTCCGTCGGTGGCCACGAGGGCTACATCACGGTGGGCCTGTACGAGGACGGCACGCCGGGCGAGATCTTCCTGACGATGGCGAAGGAAGGCTCCACGATCTCCGGCCTCATGGACTCGTTCGCGACCGCGATCTCGCTGACTCTGCAGTACGGGGTTCCGCTGGAGGCGCTCGTCGAGAAGTTCAGCCACATGCGCTTCGAGCCCTCCGGCTACACGAAGAACCCCGAGATCCCGATCGCGAAGAGCCTCGTCGACTACCTGTTCCGCTGGCTCGCCTCGAAGTTCCTGACGGCCGACCTCAAGGAGAAGGCGGGCGTCATCTCGCGCGAGGAAAAAGGGCCCGCCGTGGCGCCGGCCGATCTCAAGAGCCGAGCCACGCTGACGCCGGTCGCGGAAGCCGCGGCCGGCCCCGCGGCAGCCGCGGCTTTCCAGGCTCTCGCGACCGCGAAGACCCCGGCCCCC
>DATGDV010000034.1:0-3335 GCA_035310685.1 Thermoanaerobaculia bacterium | reverse complement strand
GAGCCGCCAGCGGGACACCCGCCGCCAGCAGGCGACGCACTTCCGCGGGCAGCTCGTTCACGAACTCGGACTGAAACCTCTCCGCGATTCTTCCATAGAGGATCTCGCGCGGCAACGTGAGGAGGACCCTGACGGAAGGCCTCTCCCACACGGGACCGGGCCGATCCCGGAAGAGGCGCGACGGGCGCTCTCCGGAGAGGAAGAGGATCTCGAGCAGCCGGACGGCCCGCGCGGCGTCCGCCGCGCCGACGCGCCTCGCGCTCTCGGGGTCGAGAAGCCCGATCATCCGGACGAGGAATTCCGCGCCGCGGCGGGCTCTCACCGCCTCCAGAGCGCGCCTCAACTCGTCGTCACGGCGCGGCCCCTCGAAGAGCCCGCCGAAGAACGCGCGCACGTAGAAGCCCGTGCCGCCCGCCAGGATCGGGAGCCGGCCGCGCGCGAGGATCTCCTCGCAGAGTCGCCGCGCTTCGGCCGCGAACTCCCCCGCGCTCCAGGGCTCCCGCGGGTCGCGAACGTCGACGAGGTGATGCGGCACGCGCGCCCGCAGGGAAGCGGCGGGTTTCGCCGTCCCGACGTCGAAGCCGCGATAGACCGCGAACGCGTCGGCCGAGACGATCTCGCCGCCCAGGCGCTCGGCGAGAGCGACGGCAAGCTCCGACTTGCCCGTCGCGGTCGCGCCCACGATCGCCAGGACGCCTTTCGAGCCGCGCGCGCTCACGGAACCCCTCGCGCGACACTCTCGGGGAAGACTGGCAGGATGCGCCCTCGCGCGAAAAGGAGAGCGACCTCGCCGTCCCGATCGGTCCGGAAAGTCCGGACTCCGCTGGAGGCGAGCCGTTCGACGACTTCGATCCCAGGATGGCCGAAGCGGTTCCGCCGGCCGACGCCGATGAGGCCGAGGCGCGGAGCGACGCGCGAGAGAAACGCGGCCGTGCTGGACGTCCGGCTCCCGTGATGCGCGACCTTCAGGACGTCGGCCGCGAGGTTCCGGCCCGAAGCGACGAGATCACCCTCGGCCAGCGCCTCGACGTCGCCGGAGAGAAGCGCCGTGCGCCCCCCGAGCGCCACTCTCAGGACGAGCGATCCGTTGTTCTCGCGCGAACGCGGGTACGAGTCGTCTCCCGGATGCAGCACGTCGAAGGTCAGGCCGGCCGCCATGAATCTCTGGCCCGCGCCGAAGCGCTCCAGCGCCAGGTGCCGGCGCGCGGCCGCTTCCTCGAACTCGTCGAGAAAGAGGTTGCGGGGAGCCGCGCGGGCCAGAACGACCCGCCCGACCGGGAGGCATCCGAGAACGGCGAGCAGCCCGCGCGCGTGATCGGGGTGCGGGTGCGTGAGGATCACGGCGTCGAAGGCAACCGCCCCGAGGTCCGTCAGGCGCGGCAGCAGGCGCAGACGCCCGAAATCGTACGCCCGGTCCGGGCTCCCCCCGCCATCCACGAGAACGCGACCCTCGGGCGTCACCAGGAGCCATGCGTCTCCCTGTCCCACGTCGATCGCCCGCAGGACCACCGTGCCCCGCCCGGCCGCGACCGGGCGGGACAGGACGAGCGCCAGCACGACCCCCAGAGCTCCCCCGAGAGCCGTTCGCCGGAGCGCGGGGCGCCGCGTGAAGCCCGCGGCGACGAGGAGCGCGCCCGTGACCGCGACCAGCGCGAAAGCGGGCGTCGGGACGATCCTCACCGCCCGCAGCCGGTCCAGAGCGAGAAGCAGCTCGAGCAGGACGTCCGACAGGAAGCGCAGCGGAACGATCGCGAGAGCGGCCGAAGCGGGCGAGAAAAGCAAGAGCGGAAGCAGCAGCAGGCCCGCGAAGAGGAAGAGGCTCGAGAGAGGCACGACGAACGGATTCGAGAGGAGCGCCACGACGGGCACGACGTTGAACACGAAGAGCTGGATCGGGAGGACCGCGAGCTCGGCGCCCGCGGTCGCGCCGAGCGCGTCCGCCACCAGCCCGGAAATGCCGGCCTGGCGCAGTGCCCTCGCCGCGGGGACGCCGAACGCGGCCAGGCCGAACACGGCCGCGAACGTCAGAAGGAAACCGACGTCGAAGAGGTTCGAGGGATCGGCGGCGAGCAGCACGACCGCCGCGAAGCCGAGGACGTGGGTCGCCGACGTGGGGCGGCCGAGAAGGCGCGCGAGGAGATAGAGGCCGATCATCAGGGCCGCGCGCACGACAGGCGGCCGGCCACCCGCGAAAACCGCGAAGAGAGCCGTCGCCACGAGCACGAACGCGTCGCGCGCGGCGAGGGACGCGCCGAGCCGTCGCGCGAGCCAGCCGAGCAGGGCCGCGACCAGTCCCACCTGCAATCCCGAGATAGCCACGATGTGCGCCACCCCGCCGTCGCGGAACGCGCTCACCGTCGTCCCGGGAAGGTCCTGCGTCTCGCCCATGACGAGGGCGAGCAGGAGGGCGAGGGCACCTCGCTCCTCGGGCTCGGCACCCGAGAGGTTCGCCCGGAGTCGCCGCTTCACGGCGGCGTGGGCCCGCGCAACGGGCGAGAGCAGCCCGGCCGGCGGACCGAGCCATTCGATCTGGGCCGCGCTCTTGAGCACGAGACGCCCCTCCGCCGGCAGGTCGAAAGGCGATCGGACCGGCCCGCCCGTCTCCGGGAGCCTCAGCGTGCCGAGCGTCCGCACGCGGTCCCCGAGCTCGGCGATGCCCGAGGGGTCCCGCTCTCCCGCGACCGCGAGAGGCAGCCCCCACTCGAGACGCAGCGGACGCCCGCCCGCCGAGGCCGCTTCGACGGCGAGCCGCGTCCGGAAGAGCGATCCGCTCGCGGTCCACGGCGCGTCGATGCGGCCGGTGACCTCGAGCAGCGCCCCGTCTGCCGCCGGATCCGCCGTCCGCGCGCGCACGATCGCTTCGCGCGCTTCAGCGGCCGTGCGGAGGGCCGGCAGCAGGAACCGCTCGCGGGCGTTCCAGAAGCCCGCGCACACGGCGAGGACGAGACCGGCGAAAGCCCGGACACGGCCCTTCCGCTTCGCGAGGGCGACTCCGGCGGCCGACGCGACGACCAGCGCGACCCCGAGGGCTCGGGACGGCGGCACGGGGAAAACGGCCGCCGCGAGAATTCCCGCAGCGAGAGCACCCGCCAGGGGGAGCGAAGGCGCTCCAGCCTCTCTCGACCACGACGCGCGCATCGGGGCGCTTCTATCCGACTTCCCGCCGCGCGAGCAAGGCGACCGCCTCCACGTGGTGGGTCTGGGGGAAGAGATCGAGGAGCGTCAGGCGGTCGACCCTGTAGCGCTCCTTCATCGCCGACAGGTCCCGCGCGAGAGTCGGCGGATCGCACGAGACCATCACGAGACGCCGCGGCAGAAGGCGCAGGATACCGGCG
>DATGDV010000033.1:0-2156 GCA_035310685.1 Thermoanaerobaculia bacterium | reverse complement strand
CCTCGAGTAGTCCGGAACGGGCGGGCCCGCCGCGGCGCGGGCGCGCGGCGCGAACTCCTTCGAGAGCGAGCCGCCCGTCCGCAAGGACCCGCTCGACGAACGGGTCCACCTCGGCCGCCCGGGCCCGCGCTCTCCCGGCGGGACGCAGAATCTCCCAGCCGGAGCTCGCCGTGACGCGGATGCGCGGAGGGGCCATGCCCCGGGAGTCTAGCCGCGCGTCACGAGGAGGACGGACTCATCGAAACTCGACGAGAACCGGGCCGTGGTCGCTGGTTCCGAATTCCCGGTAGACGCGCGCCGCCACCGCGTTCGACGCGAGCTTTTCGCTCGCGAGGACGTAGTCCAGCCGCCAGCCGATGTTGCGCTCCTTGAGCTGCCGCCACGGCGCCCACCACGTGAAGAGGGAGTCGTTTCCGGGGTCGAGGGCGCGGCCCGTGTCCACGAGCCCCTGCGCGAGGATCCTCTCGACGAGCGCGCGCTCGTCGGGGCGCTGTCCGATCGCGCCCGGCTTCCGCTCCTTCGGGTGAACGTCGCGGTCCGTGAGCGCGACGTTGAGATCGCCGCAGAGGAGGAGGTCCCGCTTTTCCGCCCGCGCCGCCGCCGCGTGGCGTTCGAGAGCCCCGAGGAACGCGAGCTTGGCGGCGAAGTCCTTTCCGCCGTTCGGAACGTAAAGGGACGCCACCGTGAAATCCGGAAGGTGCGCCTCGACGACCCGCGTCTCGTGGTCGAAATCCGGGTGCGTGAACGCGACGTCTCCCGCGAACGTCTCGCTCCGGAGGAGCAGCCCCACGCCCGAGTAACCCCTGTGTCCGTGCCAGTACGTCGTGTAGCCTTCGGGCGCGACGAGGGAGAGCGGAAGCTGCTCGGGCGCGGCCTTCAGCTCCTGCAGGCAGAAGACGTCGGGCTTCTCGCGCTCGAGCCATTCCACGACCTGCAGCTCCCGCGCCCGGATTCCGTTCACGTTCCAGGTGACGACCTTCATGGTCTCAGCCCGCGAACCTCTCCGCGAACTGGCGCGCGAGCTCGGGAGCCGCGCCCTCTTCCTCGTGCTTGAAAAAGACGTAGGCCTCGGTCCACGGCTGTTCGCCGACGCGCTTCGCCCACGCGTCGAGGTCCGTTCCCCCGTAATCCTCCCGGCGCAGGCGCAGGTATCCCCAGCCCGCCGTGGCCGTGAGCGGCGTCGTGCCCTTCTCGTCGTCGGCGACGCACAGAGCGGCGCCGGCGGACCGGAGGAGCCCGAAGACCTCCTCGTCGAGCCACGTGGGATTCCGGAACTCGAAGGCGGCCTTCACGTCCCCCGGGAGAAGCGCGAGAAAAGCCTCGAGCCGCGGCAGGTCCTTCTTCAGGTTCGGCGGCAGCCCGAAGAGGATCGGCCCGAGGCGGCCGCCGAGGTGCCGGGCCGACCCGACGAGGAAGCGAACCTCGTCGGAGGTTTCCTTGAGCCGCTTGATGTGGGTGATGCGCTGCGAGGCCTTGAGCGCGAACCGAAACGTCTCCGGAACCTGCGATGCCCAGCCCGCGAGGAGCTCGGGCTTCGGCATCCGGTAGAACGTGTTGTTGATCTCGACGGCGGGCAGCTTCGCCGCGTAGAAGCGCAGGCGCCCGCTCGCGGGGAGATCCTCCGGGTAGAACGTGCCGGTCCAGCCGTCGTAGCTGAATCCGCTCGTGCCCGCGAGAACGCGCATGCGGGATTCTAGGTCGCGCGCCTCGCCCGCGCCGCAGGAGGAATGCTCCGGACGACGAGCGCGGTGACGTTGTCGGGCGCGCCGGCCTCGTTCGCGGTGTCGACGAGTGCCCGGACGGCGTCCGCCGGCTCGCGTGACGCCAGGATGGTGGCGATCGAGAGCTCGTCCACGACGCCGTGGAGGCCGTCCGTCGCGAGGAGCAGCGTCGAGCCGGGCTGCCACGGCCTCCAGAAGAGATCGACGTCGACCTCGTCTCGGGCCCCGAGCGAACGGGTGATGAGGTGATGGATAGGCAGCCGGGCGACGGCCTCTTCGGTCACGAGGCCGCGGCGGACCTCGTCGGCGAAGCAGGTGTGGTCGCGGCTGATCTGCTCCAGGCGCCCGTCCTGGAAAAGGTAGGCGCGGCTGTCGCCCACGTTGCCGAACAGGACCCATTGTCCGAGGACGAGCGCCGCCACGAGCGTCGTCCCC
>DATGDV010000032.1:0-4231 GCA_035310685.1 Thermoanaerobaculia bacterium | reverse complement strand
ATACGAAATGGCTTGATAGACTGATCTGTCATGCGGCCCGCCTCTCCGCGTGCTCCGCGCCAACCCCCGCCCCCTCTCCCCGCCGATCCCGCCGGCCTCTCCAGGGCGGCGGTCGACTCGGCGCTCGCCCGCGGCTTTGCGGCCGCCGGCGTGCTCGCCGCCTCAGGGCCGCTCTCGTTCGACCGATACCGCGAGTGGCTCGAGAAGGGCCTCCACGGAGAGATGACGTACCTCGAGCGCGACGCCGCGGCCCGCGAGCGCTTCGACTCGGTCCTGCCCTACACGCGATCGGTCCTCGCCGTGGCGCGCGCCGTGGACGGACACGGGCCCGGCAACGTCGCGCGGTTCGCGCGAGGCGAGGACTACCACCGCGTCGTGCGCCGGCACCTGAAGGCCGTCGCCGAGGACCTGCGCCCGCTCGTCCCCCGCGGCACGCACTTCCGCGCCTGTGTCGACACGGCGCCCCTTCTCGAACGCGAGATCGCGGCGCGCGCCGGCGTCGGCTTCCTCGGCAGGAACGGACTCCTGATCGTGCCGGGGCTCGGCTCGCACGTGGTCCTCGGCGAGCTTCTGACCGACGCCGCTCTCGCCCCGACCGCCGCGCCCGCCGATCCGGGCGCCGACCGCTGCGGGACGTGCACGGCGTGTCTCGACGCCTGTCCCACGGGCGCTTTCGTCGCGCCGCGACTCCTGGACGCCCGGAAGTGCGTCTCGTATCTCACGATCGAAAAGAGGTCGCCTTTCACGGAGGCGGAGGAGGCCGCGCTCGAAGGCCGGCTCTTCGGCTGCGACACGTGTCAGGACGTCTGTCCGTTCAACGCGGCCCGGAGCCTCGGATCCCCGGGGCCGGCCGCGTCCCTCGACCCCGAGGAGATCTTCGCGCTCGGCGCGGACGAGTTCCGCAGGCGCTTCTTCGCCTCTTCGATCTGGCGGGCGACGCACGAAGGTCTCGCACGGAACGCGGCCGCCTCTCTCCGCCGCGAGGCGCCCCGATGAACGGGACGCTCTTCGGGGTTCTCTACCTGCTCTGCGCGTGCGCGTCCGCGTTCTTCTCCTCCGCCGAGACGGCGATAACGTCCCTGACCGACGCGACGATCTTCCGCATGAAGAGCGCGGGCGAGAAGGGCGCCGAGCAGCTCGAGCGCATGCGGGACGATCTCCCGCGCACGCTCGGAACGCTGCTCGTCGGCAACACGCTCGCGAATGCCGCCGCAGGCTCGCTCGGCGCCGGCCTCGCGATTTCGGCCTTCGGGGAGAAATGGGGAGTCCTCGTCGCGACCGTCTTCACGACCCTTCTCCTCCTCGTCGTCTCGGAAGTCACGCCGAAGACGCTCGCCGCGCGGAGGCCCGAGCGCATCGCGGTTCTCTTCGTCGGCCCGATCGGGTTCTTCGTGCGGCTGCTCGCGCCCCTGACGCATCTGCTTTCGGCCGTCGCGCGGTGGATCCTCGGCCCGTTCGGCGCCGACGAGCCGGCCGACGTCACGGATGAAGACGTGAAGAGCGTCATCAACCTCTCCCGCGAGCAGGGCGGGATCCGGCGCGAGGAGAGCGAGCTTCTCCATGCGGTCCTCGCGTTCGGGCAGACGCCGGTCAAGGAGGCGATGGTGCCCCGCGCGCGCATCGTCCTCCTCCCGGTCGGCGCGACCTTCGAGGAGGTCGAGGCCGTCTGCCGCGAGCATCGCTACAGCCGCTATCCGGTCTACCGACAGAACACCGACGACATCGTCGGGGTGCTCCACGTGAAAGACCTCTTCGACGTCACGGACTCGGAAGAGAAGACCTTCGAGATGACCCGCCATCTGCGTCCCGCGGTCTTCGTGCCGGAGCTCAAGCGTTCCGAAGACCTGTTCCGCGAGATGCGGCGCCGCCGGTTTCACATGGCGGTCGTCGTGGACGAGAGCGGCGCCGTGGCCGGCCTCGTCACGCTCGAAGATCTCATCGAGCAGATCGTGGGCGACATCTTCGACGAGCACGACGAGCCCGCGGGACGACCCGAACGCGACGGCACCTCTCTCCTCGTGGAAGGGGCGTATCCTCTGGCGTCCCTCGAACGGGACCTGGGGGCCTCGTTCGACGACCCGGACGACGAGACGGTCGCCGGCTTCCTGCTCCGGAAATTCGGACGCATTCCGCGCGCCGGAGCCCGCACACGGGAAGGCGATCTCGAGTTTCTCGTCGAGCGCGCCTCGCCCCGCGCCATCGAGCGCATTCGCATCCTCCGCCTTCCGGCGAGTCACCCGGCCGGCCGGCAGACGCATGAAAGGCCTGAAACCACGTGACGGCATCTCCCCGCGTCGTGACCCTCGTCTCCGGCGACGGCATCGGACCGGAGATCACGGCTGCCGTGACCACCGTCCTCGAGGCCGCCGGAGCCGGCCTCGCCTGGGACCGCCAGGACGCCGGAGAGGCGAGCATCAAGGTCTCCGGAAGGCCTCTTCCCCCCGCCACGATCGCCTCCATCCGGCGGACGAAGGTCTGTCTCAAAGGTCCGGTTACGACCCCCGTCGGCACGGGCTTCCGGAGCGTGAACGTGACGCTCCGCCAGGAGCTCGATCTCTACGCGAACCTGAGGCCCGTGAAGAACGTTCCCGGCGTCGCGTCCCGCTACGGCGAGCTCGACCTCATCGTCGTACGCGAGAACACCGAGAGCCTCTACTCCGGAATCGAGCACGTCGTCGTGCCCGGCGTCGTCGAGTCCATCAAGGTCATCACGGAGAAAGCCTCCACCCGCGTCGCGCGCTTCGCCTTCGAATACGCCCGCGCGCACGGCCGCAGGAAGATCACGATCGTGCACAAGGCGAACATCATGAAGCTGTCGGACGGCCTCTTTCTCGAGAGCTGCCGGAACGTCGCGGCCGGATTCCCCGACATCGAGGTGAACGACGTCATCGTCGACGCGGCCTGCATGAAGCTCGTCATGAACCCGAAGCAGTTCGACATGCTCCTTCTCGACAACCTGTACGGGGACATCATCAGCGATCTCGCCTCCGGCCTCGTCGGCGGCCTCGGCGTCACCCCGGGGGCGAACCTCGGCGAAACGTGCGCCGTCTTCGAGTCGGTGCACGGCTCGGCCCCGGACATCGCCGGCAAGGGCATCGCGAACCCGACCGCGCTCCTTCTGTCGGCCGTGATGCTGCTCCGCCACGTCGGCGACGAAGAGAGCGCCCGGCGGGTCGAAAAGGCGCTCTTCTCGGCCCTCGAGGAAGGCGGCGCGAGGACTCGCGACATCGGCGGGACGGCGACCACGCAGCAGTTCACCCGGGCCGTCGTCGCGAAGCTCTGAGCGGGGACGCCTTGCCCAGGATCGTCTTCCTGAACGAGGGCAAACGGGCACACGTCGCCGCCGGACGCACGGTGCTCGACGTCGCGCTCGAGCTCGGAGTGTCGATCGGCAACGTCTGCGGCGGCGGCGGTACGTGCTCGACCTGCCGCGTGGCATGCGTCCTCAACCCCGAGAATCTCTCTCCCATCCAGCCCAACGAGATCGCCTACGAGCTCGGAGAGAACGTGCGACTCGGCTGCCAGGCGCGCATCGAGGGAGACGTCGGCGTGCGCGTGGTGCCGATTCCGAGGGCGATCCTTGTCTAGGCCGTCCATCCGGCGAGCGCTGCGGCGCGCGGGGGCCCGGATCCCTCCCCGCGCGCCGCGGGCCGCCGGGCCGCGCAACCTGGGCCGGATACCCCCGCCGAGAATCTTCCTGCCGGGCGAGTCCGAGGATGCGGGCGCCGTCGATTTTTCCGCCGTCTTCGGGCGCGTCGCCCCGGTCGAGATGGAAGTCGGCGCCGGCAAGGGCTCGTTCCTGATCGCATCCGCGGCCGCCCACGCCGACCGGAACTGGTTCGGCCTCGAGATCGAGCCCGAGTACGCGGAGATCGTCCGCCTGAGGGCCGCGCGCGCGGGCCTCTCGAACCTCCGGGTCGAACGCCTCGACGGGAAAGCGTTCGTCATGCGCCGCCTGCCCCCCGGCTGCCTCGCCGGACTTCACGTCTACTTCCCGGATCCGTGGCCGAAGAAACGGCACCACAAGCGCCGTCTCGTGGATGCCGCCTGGGCGGCAGCCGCCGCGCGCGCCCTCTCGCCCGGATGCGTTCTCCGCGTCGCTTCCGATCACGGCGAGTACTTCGCGTTGATCGACGAGGTCCTCTCGAAGGAGCCGCTCCTCGAAAGGCTCGCGCCCGAAGAGGCCGGCGACTGGTCGATCGGAACGAGCTACGAGACGAAGTTCCGGAAG
>DATGDV010000031.1:0-3716 GCA_035310685.1 Thermoanaerobaculia bacterium | reverse complement strand
CTATCGGCGGCTGCAATTTGCAGCCGCCGCATATCAGAAAAATCTTCGCTGTTGGTTTTCGGGCGTTTGGCCACATTCACGCGCTGAGCATCCTGGAGCCGGGGACATTCACCTTCTAAGAAAAAAGTGCATGACAGCAATCGAGGCACAGCAGGCATGGAACGAACTGCGGATACGCACGGGGACCAGCAAAAAAAATCTCCCCCCGTCCCTCCCCGCCTCGCGTGTCTCGTGGTGCCGCTGTTTCCCCTCGCCGCGCGGCTGCGCAGCGAGCCTGCGCTCAAGGACGAGGCGGTCATCCTGTGCGAAGGGAACGGGACGGCCGCGCACGTGGTCGCGGCCACGCGCAGGGCGCGCAAGGCCGGCATCCGCCCTGGCTTCACGCTGCCGCAGGCGCGCGCGCTTCTGCCCGACCTCCTCACCCGCGCGCGCGACGCCGAGAGCGAGCGCGCCGCGCAGGAGGCCCTGCTCGACGTGGCCGGCACGGTGTCGCCGCGCGTGGAGGACGCGGGGGACGGCGTCGTGTACCTCGACGCGGACGGCCTCGAACGCCTCTTTCCCGACGAGCGCGACCTCGGCCGCGCCCTGATTGCCGCCGCGAAGCGCGAGTCCCTGCCCGCGCGCTGCGGGCTCGCGTCGAGCAAGCTCGCGGCCCGCGTGGCCGCGACGCTGCCGGACTCTCCCGTCGCCGTGCCCGCAGGCGGCGAAGCCGCCTTCCTCGCGCCGCTGCCGCTCGCGAAGCTGGACCCCGACGCCGAGATCGTCGAGACGCTCGCCCGCTGGGGCCTCTCCTCGGTGGGCGATCTCGCGAAGCTGCCCGCGGCCGACGTCGCGAGCCGGCTCGGCGCACGCGGTCACGCGCTGCACGAGATCGCGCGCGGGCGCGACCCGCGTCCTCTCGTGCCGCGCCGCCCGCCGCCGGGCTTCACGGAAGGCATGGAGCTGGAGTGGCCGCTCCTCACGCTCGAGCCGTTCCTCGCGCTGGCCGAGAGCGCGCTCGAACGGCTCGCGCGGCGCCTCGAGGCCGAGGCCGTGGGCTGCGCTCGGCTGGACATCTCCCTGACGCTCGAGCCCGAGGGCTGCGACACGCGCAGCCTCGATCTGCCCGCGCCCACGCGCGACGTGAAGACGCTGCTCACCCTCGTGCGCCTGGGTCTCGAAGGCCGGCCTCCGGGCGCCGCCGTCACGGGCTTCTCCCTCACGGCTCAGCCCGACGCGCCGCGCAAGAGCCAGCTCACGCTCTTCGGGCCGGCCGAGATCTCGCCCGACCGCCTCGCGACGGCGCTCGCGAAGCTGTTCGCGCTGCTCGGGCCCGGGCGCGTCGGCACGCCGAGCGCCGTGGACGGCTACCGACCCGAGCGCTTCGCTCTCGTGCCGTTCGCCCCGCCCCCGCCTCCCGCGGTGCGGAAGGTCCCGAAGACGGGCCGCGGGCTTCTTTCGGTGCGCGTGCTGCGTCCGCCCGTGCCGCTCGAGGTGCGGCTCGAGGGCGAGCGGCCCGCCTCCCTGCGCACGCTCGAGCCCGCCTCCACGGACGGCGGGCGGGCAGCGCTGGACGTGGCCGGCACCGTGCGCGTGGCCTCGGGCCCGTGGCGCCTCGAGGAGGGCTGGTGGCAGGAGGCGCCCGCCTTCCGCGCGTACTGGGACGTGGAGCTCTCGGGCGGCGGCCTCTACCGCATCTTCCACGACGAGGCGAACGACGAGTGGTTCACCGACGGCGTCTACGACTAGGCCGCTATCCTTCCCCGCGTGGAGACCGTCCCGCCAGACGACCACGAAACCGACCGGCTCGCGCGCCGCGCGCTTCTCGCTTTCGCGCTGACTTTCATCGCGTCTCGGACGATGGTGCTTCTCATCATGGCGGGGCGGGTCCCGAACCTGTACTTCTTCCTGCGCGGGACGCACGTGCACCACCTGAACTACGGGATCTTCCTCCTGGCCGGCGTGGCGGCGTACCTCCTCCTCGCGCGACCCGCGGGAAAGGCCGCGCACGTCGCCGCGTGGGCGTACGGCATCGCGATGGGCCTGACGTTCGACGAGTTCGGCATGTGGCTGCATCTCGGCGGAAGCTACTGGCAGCGCGCGAGCGTGGATGCGGTCATCGTCGTGGCGGCGGCGCTCGCGCTCGTCGCTTTCGCCCCGTCGCTGCAGCGCTTCGAGGCCCGGCATCACTGGGCGCTCGTCGTCTTCGCGGTGGCTCTCGTGCTTTTCGGGCTCGTCCTGTTCGACACCGGAGAGCGCATCGGCTCGCTCGTCGGGCCGCGCCTGAGGGAGCTGGAGCTCTCGTCGTCTCCGTAGGAAGCGCTTCCCGCGCGTCGGTCGCGGAGGCGCTATCGTCGGCAGGCAAGGAGCTCCCATGTCAACTCCGTCCCTTCCATCGACCCCGGTACGACAGTCCCAGCTCGTCGAGGCGCAGGCCGGCGCCGTCGTGAGCCGCACGCTCGTCAAAGCGCCGGGCGGCACGGTCACGGCCTTCGCGTTCGACACGGGCGAGGCCCTCAGCGAGCACAGCGCGCCGTTCGACGCTCTCGTCCTCGGAGTCGAGGGCGAGGCCGAGGTCTCGATCTCGAAAGTCCCGCACCGCGTCAAGACCGGCGAGCTGCTTCGCCTCCCGGCGAACGAGCCGCACGCCTTGAAGGCGATCACGCCATTCAAGATGATCCTCGTCATGGTCAAGGCGTAATGCAGGACCCGCCGCCGCGGAAGCTCTACGACGAGGCGTATTTCCGGAAGTGGTATCGCGACCCGAAGAAACGCATCGTGCGTCGCGAAGGCGTGGAGCGGAAGGTCGCCATGGCGGTTTCCGTCACCGAGCATCTCCTCGGACGGAGGATCGCCTCCGTGCTCGATGTGGGCTGCGGCGAAGGCGCGTGGTTTCCGCTGCTTCGCGCGCTGCGCCCGCGACTGCGCTACGTGGGCCTCGACACGAGCGACTATGCCGTGCGGCGCTTCGGACGGTCGCGCCACGTGCGGCGGGGCTCGTGGGGTCAGCTCTCCGACCTGCGCTTCGACGATCCTTTCGACCTGGTCGTGTGCTCGGACACGCTCCACTACGTGCGGGCGTCCGAGGTCGTGGCGGGTGCCGAGGTGTTGCCGGAGCTCGTGGCCGGAGTCGCGTATCTCGACTTCCTCTCGGCCGACGACGACCTCGAGACGGGCATCGAAGGCGACCTCGTGGGCTTCAAGATGCGCCGCGCGTCCTGGTACCGTCGGAAGTTCCGCGAGGCCGGCCTCGTGGAGTGCGGCCTCGGCTTCTGGGCCGCCTCCGAGCTCGCCCCTCAGCTCACCGCCGTCGAACGCGTGCCCGGAGCGCGGGGCAGGAGGCTGGTTGCACGCCCGAAACAGCCGTCTTGACTTACGTCTGACTTACGGCTAACGTTCCACGCCCCATGGACGGGCGGGGCTCCGGGAAGCACGGCGGGCCGCCGGGACGCGACATGCTGGGGCCGATCGTCAAGCCCGGGCAGCCCGGCGCGTACACCTCGCCGGGCGCGCGCAAGGAGAAAGCGCGCGTGCGCGCATTCGAGCGACCGCCCGTTCCCCCGAAGCGTGCGAGGGCGTACGCCGAGCTGCGCGTCGCCTCGGCGTTCTCGTTCCTGAACGGGTCGTCGCTGCCGGAGGATCTCGTCGCACGCGCCGCGGCGCTCGGTCTCCCCGCGATGGCCCTCGTGGACACCAACGGCCTCTCCGGCGCCCCGCGCTTCTGGAAGGCGGCGAAG
>DATGDV010000030.1:0-5408 GCA_035310685.1 Thermoanaerobaculia bacterium | reverse complement strand
TTACGAGGCCGCGTTCGTCGTCAACGAGAGTCTTTTCTCGAGGGAGCCGAAGGCTCGCGCGGCGCTCGAGGAGCTGTGCGGCAGGATTGCGACGGGGGTGATGCAAAAGCTCAACAACCTCGTCGTCGGGAAGCACCGCCGGCCGGCCGACGTCGCCTCGGAATTCCTCGACAGCCTCGGCGGAAACGTCACCCCGGCGCGCCCCTGAGCGGCGGGAAGGCTCTTCTCCGTACTGACCGTAGGACGCCCCTGGGGGCATGCATCTTGCGTCCTTGCAGGTCCCCTTCTGGAGCCAACGCCAATGCCCAAGATTCTCCGTGATCTCCTCCCTTCGATCCTGACGGGCCCGACCACGCGAAAGACGATCAACTCAGCTGTCCGGGTTGCTGCCCTCGCCGCCACGTTCGTGTCACTGACCTCCTGCGGGGTCGGGAGGCGTTCTCCCTCGGAGCCGGTCTTTTCCTGCGACGACGTTTCCGGCACGTACGACGCCACGTTCAGCAACTCCTGCGGGGGCTCCGGTTCCGGCCCGGTGGTCATCGCGCAGGTGGGCTGCTCGTTCAGCGGTCTCATTCCGGGCTTCGGCGGCGGCACCATCGCTGGCCAGATCAACGGGAGGTCCGCGTCTTTCACGCTGTTCTTCTCGGCCCCCTGCTCGGGGTCCGCGACCGGGACGGCCACGGTGGGCCGCAACGCGATTTCCGGAACCTTCGCGGGCGGCGCCACGGGGTTCGGCTGCTGCAATCCGGTGTCCGGCTCGTTCGTCATGAGACGCTGAGATCTCGTCGTTTCGAAGGCGAGGCCTTGCTTGACGTCGCACGGTCCCGTAGCATTTCGCCGCCGTCGAGACGCAACCGTGAGTCGAGGCCGTTCTCAGGACAAAAAGGAGACGTCATGAACCACCGGAGCTCGAAGATCGTCCGAATCTGTCTCGTCGTCGCCCTCATCGGACTGGCCGGGGGCCTGGCGCTCGATGCCCAGCAGCCGCCGCAGGTCAAACGAAACGTCGTCTTCAAGCAGGACATGACCCTTCCGAACCACGAAGCGGTCATGGCCCTGGTGGAATTGCCTCCCGGCTCGGCGGAAGGGAACCATACTCACCCCGCCGAGGTCTATGCGTTCGTCCAGGAAGGCACGATCTCGCTCGAGACGGCCGGCAATCCCACGGTGACGCTGAAGGCCGGCGACGTCTTCCACATCCTGCCGGGCCAGGTTCACCAGGCGATCAACAACGGCAGCGTCACCGCGAGGTTGGCTGCCGTGTTCGTCGCCGAGAAAGGCAAGCCGCTCACGACCCCGGCCAAGTAGTCCCTGTCAGCGCTTCAGCCCGGCGGACCTCGTCGGCTCGTTCGTCGCGAGCTCGACGACCCAGCCCGTCAGCGCCCGCTCTCCGGACCCTTCGGCCGCGATTCGCGGCTCGCTCCGCACGGTGATCCGGCACGCGTCCGTCGCCTCGTACCTCGTCGCCCACAGGATCTTCCTGGGCCTGGCGCACGTCACGACCGAGCCCTTGCTCTCGTATCGCACCTCCCGGCGCTCACGATCGAACGTGAGCCCCGGCACGACGACCGGCTCGGAGGAGATGTTCCCCTCGAACGACTCGTCGTAGAGGCCGACCGCGAGGCGCACGCGCCCGAGCTTCTCGTCGACGTCGAAGCTCGTGCCGGTGACCTTCACTTCGGGAGGAAGGGTCCGGTCCAGGACGATGACCGTCGCGGCGGAGGCCGGAGCCGCGGAGGCGCACGCGATCGCGAAGAAGACGAGAGCTCTCCCTGACACACGGTTCTTGTTCATGATCTTTGTATCCTTTCTGCCGCCGGGAGAATCCCGCCGGCTCTGACAGGAAGATCCCGAAAGGCACAGGGTTATTCCCGAGGGACGCCCCGACCCGCACGCGACCCGGAGCGCCATGCAGGTGCTTCAGTGCGCACCCCGCATGTCATGACCCAATAATTCGCGGAGACTCCCGTGAACGCCAACGCCGTCGCGACCCGGACGCAGGAGAGCCTCGTGGGTCTCCTCGGGGAGAGCGTGCGGCGGAACTGGGCGCGCCGCGCGCTGGCGGACTGGGGAGGCCGGGAGCTGACCTACGGTCAGGTTGCGGAAGAGATCCTGCGGCTCCACGAGGCCTTCCGGATCTGTCACGTCGGGACAGGCGACAAGGTCGCCCTCCTCGGGAGGAACAGCACGAGCTGGGCGGTCGTCTGGCTCGCCAGCGTCACCTACGGCGCCGTCGTCGTCCCGATCCTTCCGGATTTCCGCCCCGACGACGTGCACCACATCGTGAACCACTCCGACGCCGTCCTTCTCTTCGCGGCGGACTCCCTGTTCGCCCCTCTCGACGCGAAGAAACTGCGCGACGTCGCGGCCGTCTTCTCGCTGGCGGATTTCCGGGTTCTCCATTGCCGGAAGGAAAGCGTCGCTCGGAGCCTCGCCGACGTCCTCGTGCCCGCGCGGGATGCGCCTCGTCGGCAGGAGCCGCCCGACGTCTTCCGGCTCGCGTCCGTGGAGGACGAGAAACTCGCCGCGATCGTCTACACGTCGGGGACGACCGGGTTCTCCAAAGGCGTGATGCTCCCTCACCGCAGTCTCCTCGCGAACGTCGTCTTCGCGAAGAAGAACATGCCCCTCGAGCCCGGGGACACGATCGTCTCCTTCCTTCCGCTCGCTCACGCTTTCGGCTGCGCCTTCGAGTTCCTGTTCCCGTTCACGTGCGGCTGCGCGATCACGTTTCTCGCGCAGACCCCCTCTCCCCAGATCATCCTCGAGGCGTTCGGCAAGGTCCGCCCGCGGCTCATCCTGTCGGTGCCGCTCGTGATCGAGAAGATCTACGCCAAGAGGCTGAGGCCGGCGCTCGAGAAGAAGACGACGAAGATCCTGATGAAGATCCCGCCTGTGAGGCGGGTTCTCCATCGGAAGATCCGCGAAAAGATCGTCACGGCCTTCGGAGGACGATTCCGCGAGATCGTGATCGGCGGGGCCGCCCTGAACGGCGACGTCGAGCGCTTCCTTTCCGCGATCGGCTTTCCGTTCACGTGCGGCTACGGAATGACGGAGTGCGGCCCGCTGATCAGTTATGCCGGATGGCGCGATCACAAGCTCGGGGGCGTCGGCCGGAAGGTGGACACGCTCGAGGTGAGGATCGACTCGGCCGACCCGCGGTCCGTGCCGGGCGAGATCCTCGTCAAGGGCGCGAACGTCATGGCCGGCTACTACAAGAACCCCCACGCCACGGCGGCGGCGATCGACGCGGATGGCTGGCTCCATACGGGCGACCTCGGCCTCGTCGACGCGGAAGGGACCATCTTCATCCGCGGACGGTCCAAGACGATGTTCCTCGGGCCGTCCGGACAGAACATCTACCCCGAGGAGATCGAGGCGAAGCTGAACAGCCTGCCCTTCGTGGGGGAATCCCTCGTCATCGAGCGGAACGGAAAGCTCTTCGCCCTCGTCTACCCGGACCTCGAAAGGGTCGACGAGCTGCGGCTCGACGAGCGCGAGCTCGTCCTGCGGATGGAGAAGAACCGCCTCGCGGTGAACCGGGCCCTTCCCCCCTACGCCGCGATCGCGAAGATCGACGTCTTCTCAGAAGAGTTCCAGAAGACGCCGACCAAGAAGATCAAGCGGTTCCTGTACTCCGGCACGGCGTGAAGGCCGGCGACCAGCCCATGCCGGCGGCGCCCTGAGGGAGTGCGGCGCCGAGCGGGGAAGCCCTCAAGGCACGATGGGCGGCTCGCCGGCCTGACGAAGCTTCGCGTTCAGCGCCGCGAGACTTCCTGCCTTCAGGGCTTCCCACGAGGCGAGCGACTTCGTGAGCGTGGATTCGAGCTGCGCGAATCCTGCCCGGGCATCGGGAGTCGGATCGTCGTCCGCGCCGTCGACGGCCGAGGCCATCTTCGCGAGCGCGCCCTCGAGAGCGCGCAGGCTGGAAAGGCTCTTCGGAGGCGAGGGGACGGACTCCGGGTCCTCTCTTTCGTGCTCGGAGAGCGCCTGCGCCTGGGCGTCGAGGTCCGCCATCGCTCGGGACAGGGACGCCGTGGAGCTGACGCCACGCGAAGCGGCGGCACGCGCGGCGGCGGCGCGCGAAGCGGAGGCCTGCGGAGCGGGGGCCGGCAGGCTGGCCGCGCGCGCGACGAGCTGCTCGTGGAGGGACGCGGCTTCCTTCATCGCCGCGGCGACCGACTCACGCGCACGCTCCACGCGCCGCGCCAGCTCGAACTGCCGCCCGTAGGCGTCCGGATGGAGCGCCACGCGGGGGTCGGGCTCGACGACGAGAGGCCGCGTGACGCGCTGCCCGGCCGCGCTCAGCTCCACGACGTAACGGCCCGGCGGCGCCCAGACCCCGTCCGCGAACGTGTTTCCGCGAGCGAGGGCGGGGGGCGCCGGGTAGCGGAGCGGCCAGACGAAGCGATGCATCCCCGGCGTCGCGGGAAGGACGACCGGAGGATCGAGCCACTCCGGGGCGAGCCGGCGTTCCTCGCGGCTCAGCTCCGGGAGCTTGTCGGTGCTAGCGTAGCGGCGCACGAGCTCGCCCTTTTCGTCGAGGATGCTGAGCGTGACGGTCCCTTCGGCCGCGCGACCCAGCACGTAATCCAGGGTCGCTCCGAGCGGCGGGTTCCCGGCCCTCGGCTCGTCTTTCGGCATCGGCGTGCCCGTGAATCCGGCCGGCCGCACGCGAACGGCGGCCGCGGGAGTGAAGAGCCAGACGGCCTCCCGCGCGACAGCGGCGTCGACCTGGCGGAGCGGCGTGACGTCGTCCAGGATCCAGAGAGCGCGGCCGTGGGTGGCGATCACCACGTCGTCTCCGTGCACGTCGATGTCGCGCACCGACGTCACCGGAAGGTTGAGCTGGAGGGATTGCCAGGAGTCGCCGCCGTCGAACGAGACGACCATGCCCTTTTCCGTGCCGGCGTAAAGAAGACCGGGGCGAACGGGGTCCTCGCGCAGCGCGTTGACGAAGCTGCCGCGGGGGATCCCGCCGACGGTGAGCGTCCAGCTCTTTCCGCCGTCCACCGTTCGATACACGTAAGGCGCGAAGTCGTCGAGGCGATGCCGGTCGACGGCCGCCCAGGCGGTGTCCCTGTCGGTGTGCGAGACCTCGAGCATCGTGACCTTCGACCACGCGCCGAGAGCCTGCGGCGTGACGTCGGACCAGTGGGCGCCCTCGTCGCGGGTGCGCCAGACGAGACCGTCGTCGGTGCCGACCCAGATGTCCCGCACGTCCACGCGCGACGGGGCGATCGTGTAGATGACGCCGCGCCGTGGGCCGGTTCCGCCGTCCCACGCGGCTGTGACCGGGTCGAGGTTCGGCGGGACGCCCGCGTTCTCGCGTGTGAGGTCCGGGCTGATCGGGCTCCAGCTCCGCCCGCCGTCCGCGGTGCGGAAGAGCTGCTGGTGCGCGGAGTAGA
>DATGDV010000029.1:0-4175 GCA_035310685.1 Thermoanaerobaculia bacterium | reverse complement strand
GAGGAGCTTCACTCGTACCGCAGGGCGTCCGCGGGATTCATGCGTGCGGCGCGGCGTGCGGGAAGCGCCGAGGCGCCGAGAACGAGAAGGAGGCCGATCGCGAGGATCCCGAGGACGTGGAGGGGCTCGGGCCGAAAAGGCATCCACGAAAGGTAATAGACCTTCGCGATCTCGGGTGGAAAGCGCACGGCGCGGAACCCCGTGAGCAGTGCGCACACGAGGATCCCGAAGAGCACCCCGAGAACGAGGCCCGCGCCGCCGAGCAGCATTCCCGAAAGGCGAAACGTGCGCGCCACGAGCGCGGGCGACGCCCCGAGCGCCGCGAGGACGCCCACCTCCCGCGTCTTTTCGGCGAGAAGGACGACGAGCGACGAGACGACCGTGCCGGCCGCCACGGCCACGATGAGCGTGAGGACGACGAACAGCAGGGTCTGCTGCACGGCGAGCGCTTCGAAGAGGTCGCGGTTCAGGATCTTCCAGTCGAGGACGGTCGCGTTCTCTCCCAGGAGCTTTCGCGCCGCGGCCACGGTCTCACCCGAATCGGAGGGGTGGACGAGCTTCATCTCCCACACGCCCTGGCGGGCGCCCGGGGGCGCGAGCCGTTCGAAGACTGCAAGCGGAACGACCGCCCAGCCGTCGTCAACCTCGGAGAAGCCGGTCTCGACGACCGCAGCGACCGCGAGCGGCGTTCGCGCGGGAACGGCGAGGCCGGCCGCGAGCGCGGCGGACGCCGTCTCGAGAACGACCGTTCCGCCCGCGGATGCGCCGAGCCTCTTCGCGAGCCCTGCCCCGAGGAGGACGGGCGTCTCCCCCTTCGCTTCGAGGGCCGCAAAGGACTTTGCGAGGCCGGGGACTGCGCCCAGGAGCCGTGTGGTGGGGAGGCCCTCCGGGAGTTCGAGCGCCTTCACGAGCGCGTCGACGCCCTCCGGCGCCCGCGAGGACAGGAGGAGAGCCGGGGCGAATGCGGTGCGTGCGACGGCCGCCACGTTCGGAAGGGCGCGGAGCTGCGCGCGCTGCTTCTCGAGATTCGCGCCCGGCTCCGGCATCGCCACGACTTCCGCGCTCGTCCCCGCCAGCTTCTCCGCGAGATCGTGGCGGTAGCCCGACATGAGGCCCATCGCGACGACGAGCGACGCGGCTCCGAGCGCGACGCCGAAGAGGGCGAGCAGCGAAACCGTTTTCGGCAGCCCGCGCCGGCTGCCGAAAAGAAATCGCTTCGCGAGGAAGGCGGGAACGTTCATCCGGACCCTCGGGTCAGTTCTTCCACTCCTCCCGCTGCACCTTCCACGCGCCGCCTTCCTTGACCATGTGGACGACCCCGTTCTGGACGTTGCCCTCCTGCTGCCCGCTGACGGTCAGCTCCGCCGTGTCGCCCTTCTCGACGACCTTCAGGACCTTGATGTCGGTCGCGGACATCATCTTGACCATCTTGACCATCTGCTTGGCGTCCGGGCCGTCGAGGTTCGTGCCCTGGTCCTTCGTCATGAGCTTCTTCATCGCCCCGAGGTCCTCTTTCTGCACGGCCCGGAGGTAGTCGGCATAGACCTTCGCCTGCGGGCTCTTCTGGGCGGCCGCCGTCTCCGCCGCCGTCGGCGGCACGGGCTTCGCCTTGCGGGTGATGTCGGCCTTGAACGCGACGTCGAACGAGTACGTGGACCCGAAGAACTCGTGCGGCTTCGCGCTCTTGTAGCGCCCCTCGATGGTCTTCCCGTCGAACGTCTTCTTCTCGAAAACATCCTCGCTGGAGAGGCCGCTCGGGCTCGCCTTCGTGAATCCGTTGTGACGGAAGGACGTGGAGATGGGCTTCGCATCGGCGTCGAAGGTGATTTCGAAAGCGTGGAGCTTTCCCGCGTCGGCCATCTTCATGCGCTCGAACTCGTCCGCCAGCGCCTTCGCGTCGAGCGGCACGTCGCTGACGATGACCGTGACGTCTTCCTTCGTCTTGTCGAAGAAACCCGGCCCGGCGGACGCGTACGCGTATTTCACGTCCGTCGTCTTGCCGTTGACCGTGAGCTTGCCTTCCGCCTTCCCTTCGGCGGCTCCGGCGGGCCGCGCCACGGCCGCGAGGCCAGCTGCGAGAGCGAACCCTGCCAGAAACACACGAACTCCTGATTTCATTCAGTCCTCCTGACTCGAGAAGGCCTCAGCCTGCCTCACCGCTCTCCCTCACTGCGCTCCACGAGGCTCACGAACTCGTCGAAGAGCGCGGCCGAATCGTGCGGGCCCGGAGAGGATTCCGGGTGGTACTGCACGGCGAAGACCGGGCGGTCCGTCGCCCGGAACCCCTCGCACGTGCCGTCGTTGAGGTTCACGTGCGTGATCTCGATGTTCGGCGGCAGCGACTCCGCCGCGACGGAAAAGCCGTGATTCTGCGACGTGATCGCCACGCGGCCCGTCTGGACGTCCTTCACCGGATGGTTCGCGCCCCGGTGCCCGAACTTGAGCTTGTACGTCGTCCCGCCGAGCGCGAGGCCCAGGAGCTGCTGCCCGAGGCAGATGCCGAACACGGGCCTGCCGGACTCGACGAGGCGCTTCACTTCCGCGACGCACGACGGCAGCGCGTCGGGATCGCCGGGCCCGTTCGAGAGGAAGTAGCCGTCGAATCTTTCCGCCAGGAGCTCGTCGGCGGAGGCCGTCGCCGGGAAGACCGTCGGCTCGAGGCCCCGCGCGGCGAGCATCCTCAGGATGTTCCTCTTGATGCCGTAGTCGATCGCGGCCACGCGGCCTTTTCGCGCGACGCCCGGCGGAAGTGCCACGCCGTAGCGCGTCGTGGTCCCGACCGTGAGCGCGAGGGCGGCTCCCGCCATCGTCGGCTGTTCCTTCACCTTTTCCACGAGCGCCGCCTGGTCGGCCTCGGATCTCGTCTCGGTGGAGATCGCGCCGCGCATGACGCCCCGGCTCCTGAGGTGCCGCACGAGGGCGCGCGCGTCCAGCCCGTCGATGCCCACGACGCCGCCCTCGAGGAGTCCCTGTCCGATCGGCTCCTTGCCCCGCGCGCTCGAGAAGCGGTCCGGAAAATGCCGCGCGCAAAAGCCCGCGACCTGGATCCGGGACGACTCGACGTCCACGTCGTTGAGGCCGTAATTGCCGATGTGCGCGGCCGTCATCACGACGATCTGCCCCCGATACGAGGGGTCGGTGAGGGTCTCCTGGTAGCCCGACATTCCCGTGTTGAAGACGACTTCGCCGAACGTCGTTCCCGGCGCCCCGACGGCGCGCCCCGAAAAGCTCCGGCCGTCCTCCAGGACGAGCACCGCGCCGCTCATGACGCTCTCCCGACCGCCGCCGCGATGGGGCGGATCTGGCTCATCAGCTCGCTGAACATGTCGGGGGTGAGGGCCTGCGGGCCGTCCGAAAGGGCCTCGGCCGGCTTGTGGTGGACCTCGACCGCGATGCCGTCGGCTCCGGCCGCGATCGACGCGCGCGACATGGGCACGACCTTGTCGCGGCGGCCGGTCCCGTGCGAGGGATCGACGACGATCGGCAGGTGCGACAGGCGCTCGACCGCGGGCACGACCGAGAGGTCGAGGGTGTTGCGCGTGAAATCCGAGAACGTGCGGATGCCCCGCTCGCAGAGGACGACGTTCGGGTTGCCCTCCGAGAGCACGTATTCCGCCGCGAGCAGGAACTCCTCCAGCGTGGCCGACATCCCGCGCTTGAGGAGAACGGGCTTGCCGGTGCGGCCGGCTCTCTTCAGGAGCTCGAAGTTCTGCATGTTGCGCGCGCCCACCTGAAGGCAGTCGGCATACTCCGCCACGAGGTCGACCGTCTCCGTGTCGAGCGCCTCGGTGACGACGGGCAGGCCCGTTTCCTCGCGGGCCTCCGCGAGGATCTTCAGCCCCTCCTCGGCCAGGCCTTGAAACGCGTAAGGCGACGTCCGCGGCTTGTACGCGCCTCCGCGCAGGAGAACGGCGCCTCGAGCCTTGACCTCGCGCGCGATCGTGAGCGTCTGCTCCCGGGTCTCGACGGCACAGGGCCCCGCGATGACGACGACGCGCGTGCCGCCGACGGGGACGCCGCCGATCGAGACGATCGTGTCCTCGGGGTGAAACTCCCGCGATACGAGCTTGTACGGATGCGAGACCCGGATGACCTCGAGGACGCCGGGCAGGCTCTCGAACGCGGCCGGCCCCACCGTGCCCTTGTTGCCCGTGATGCCGATCGCCGTGCGCTGT